>DASRMG010000001.1:0-34335 GCA_035648035.1 Desulfosporosinus sp.
CAACAATGATCATAACACGATGTTTAGCGATAGAGGTCTAACGTGTCAACTAATTAATCTGAACAATATGGTGTGAGTTATCAAAGAACGTTCGAGTTGGGTTTGAACCATCAACCCTAGCTCTATCTTACAAGGGAGGTATTGACGTCAATAGGAAAAGCGACTGGAATCTCTAATTTTCCTGTACACATGGAGGTTAGAGTGGATGAAAACGGGAACGTGATACCCATAGAAGTGAATCCTATGAGGTTTGCAGGTTGGTGTACAACGGATCTTGCATATTATGCTTATGGAATCAATGTATACGAGTATTATTTTCAACAGAAAAGGCCTGACTGGGAAAAAATATTGAAGCTTGATGACGATAAGCTTTATTGTATTGTTGTTGCTAATATTCCAGGAGACATTAATTTAAAAACGATCAAGGAAGTTAATTATGAGTCGTATTTATCGAATTTCAGTCACTTATTGGAGTTTAGAAAAATTAATTATAAGCAATATCCAGTATTTGCCTTCTCCTTCATCAGTGTTGATCGTAATTCAGATGAAGTCGATAGAATACTTAAATTGGATTCCAGGCAGTACATAGTCAGGATGCTGGAAAAGGAGTAGGAGAGAGAGGAGTTATTTGTATGAAACGTGTTTGTGATCGCTGCAAGCAGAAACCTAATATGGTCTCAGTATCTCAAATGAACTCTGATATTATTTGCGTTGTCTGTATGACTGCAGAACAAGCTCATCCAATGTACCACGTAGCAAGGGAGGCAAGCCAGGCAGCTCGTGTTGCTGGTGACTACAATTATCCTGGCCTATTCCAAGGTAAAAATTATCCATTTTAAGCCAATTTGGTGACATTGCCAAAAGTAAAGGAGGAGTGTATTTTAGTGAAGAAAATTGGGATGATTGGTGGTTTTGGACCTGAGTCAACACTTGAATACTACCGTTTACTCATTGACGAATATCATCAGAGAAAAGGGGCTGCAAGCCTTCCTGAAATTATTATTTATAGCATGGATATGTATGCTCTGCACAACTTGATGGAACAGGAACGTTGGGATGATGTGACAGAGTTTTTATCAAAAGGGGTCAAGGCCCTGCACAAAGCTGGTGCGGATTTTGGAATAATTTCAGCGAATACCCCCCACATCGTTTATGACAGGTTGGAGAGTTTATCTCCCATTCCGATGATTAGCATTGTTGAAGAGACAAGTAAGAAGGCAAAAGAGATAGGCTTACAAAGGGTGGGATTACTTGGAACAAGTTTTACTATGCGGGCTAGTTTCTTCCGAAAAGTATTTGCTAACAACAATATCTCTATTGTTGTGCCGAATGAAAAAGAGCAAGCCTTTATTCACCATAAATTAATGACAGAGATTGAACTGGGTCAATTTCTCGAAGGAACTCGTAACGCTTTGCTCACGATTGTTAGACGCATGTTGGAAGAGGATTTGATTGATGGGGTAATTCTTGGATGCACAGAATTACCACTTATTCTAACAAAGGATGAGTTTCATATTCCCTTCCTAAACACTACGAAGATACACGTGAAAAGTGCCATCTCATATTGCTTGAATGATGTAATATCTTGATGGCCGTTTCGGAGTGGGATTTTGAGACGAAGAATTGATCTATACGTCCCATCGTGCTCATTACAATGCCTTCATTAGTAATATTTAAATATTACTAATGAAGGCATTGTCCATTATTTATTACTGTATCAAAAGGCTTCAAATAGAGAGCGTCAACTTATTTTTACTGGGCAACCAGAAGTTATTATCCATGCTGCCTGGTAATTTTATTATCTAAAAGTTTGGCGTGGAACAAAAGTAAGCTGATGAGTGCTGGGTTAACTATTCGCGGTTCTTGATGAAGGCAGGAAGTGTACATTTATTTAGTAGAGTATTCAAGACACATAACATTTAATAGCAAGATATTAATATGCAATATATAATGTACATTTAGATTTATATATATTATAATAAGAAAATGCAAGGAGGTTCTGCGATTGAAGAATAAACGTATGAAAATTGCTCGGATAGAGTGCGATTTGTCACAGGAGCAGCTATCGGAAAGGGTAGGAGTCACAAGGCAAACAATTGGTATGATAGAGACAGGAAATTACAATCCATCACTTAATTTGTGCACAGCCATATGCAATGCCTTAAATAAAACATTGAATGATTTATTTTGGGAGGAATCAAAATGATCAATAAAATTAAAGACGAGAGAGTTCTAGAACAACAGCGTAAAATAGGTAGCGATGCCTTTCAATTAGTTTCTTATTTGTTATTAGCTTCAATAATATACAAGCAATTTATGATAAATGCAGCTATAAGCTCGTATATGACTGAAGTGGTTACGCTTGTTGTTGGGTTATTATATGTAGTCTTAAAAAATATATTGATAGGTAATGATATTTACGCTAATGATACCTTTGGCACGAAAAAAGCTTCAATGAAAGACTACATACTCAACAGTTTGTATATAAGTTTAACTATTTCAATAGCTTTGGTAATACTCGATTATAAAAACTCTGTATTCTACATTAAGTATTTCTTTTATATATTCCCATTGATACTTTTGTCTTCTTGGGTATTGAGATGGGTTTCAAAAATACGCGCTAATAAAATAGCTCAACAAAATGAAGATCAAGTTGACTAGATGATATTTTGCATACATAAATAGTGAATTATTTACATTTTATACATTGATTATGTCAAGGAATCTATGTGGGATATGAATCTTAAAAGACTTAGAGCTTTGAATCGTAAATTTGATTCCTTAAACTTGATTTTAGGGACAAGGTTAGATATACTTAAATTGAGCATATGCTCAAAAGGAGCTGATGCAATGTCAAGGCGGCGTTGTTGTGGCCTAATCGATGAGACAATAGTCTGCCAAACGTTTATCCCACAGGGAATGGCACGTTGGCCTGAAGTGTTAATTCAGCTTGAGGAATTAGAGGCTGTCCGTTTGAAGGACAAAGTAGGTTTGGATCAGGCTGAGTGTGCAGAGGCTATGGGCGTTTCTAGAGCGACGCTTCAGAGAATCCTTGGAGCGGCTAGGTCGAAAATTGCCACTGCATTAGTAGAAGGGCGACCTATTATAATACGAGGTGGTAATTATCTGATTAAAAATAGGGTATTCGAGTGTGTTGATTGTGGAAATGTGTGGGAAGCAGAACCATGCACTACCGGCGGTAAACACGGATTTGAGATTCCCTGTCCGAAGTGCGGGGACATGAAGAAAAAGAGACTAGACTCAGGGAACGTACATACCTGCGGTGGTGGTCAACAGAGCGAGAAAGGACCTAGTGGTTGTTGCAGAGAAAAGTCTTAAACGTGAGGTTGATTAAAATAAATTATTGAATGGAGGGTATACTATGTCTGAAAAGATAGCAATTCCTAGTGATGGCGAGGTCGTAAATGCCCATTTTGGAAAGTCTGAAGCATTCACAGTGTTTGTAATCGAAGGAAAAGAAGCCCGTAAAGTGGAGATTCTAAGCGCAACGGGGCTTCAGCATCAGCATGAAGGTTTAGCTAGTATGTTCAAAAACAATGGCGTAGAAGTGCTCGTTTGCGGCGGTGTCGGTGGAGGCATGATCAATGGTCTGAAGGCAGTAGGCCTGAAAGTTGTAACAGGGGCTTCTGGCAATGTTGCTGATGTGGCAAAGCTTTACGCTTCGGGGAATATGGTGAGTACCGGGTCTATCTGTCAACACCATGAAGGTGAACATGAACATCAGCACTAAATAGAGTTTAGATCTGTACATTCAGGTTGATGAGCTTGACAAAGCAAGAATTAGAATAGTAAGATCATTGGGATGTTACGTCAATAGTTGGTAATATATGGTTATTTAATCGAAAGGGAGGCCCCATCGTGAGCGAGTCGTGTAATAGTTGTTCAGCAGAAGGATCCTGTACCACTGATAGTTGTTCTAGTGAACCTAAAGTTTCAGAGGCCCAAAAAGCGAGCCACGTCGACAAAGTAATTGCAGTCATGAGCGGCAAAGGAGGCGTTGGTAAATCCTCCGTCACAAGTATGTTAGCAGTGACTCTGATGCGCCAAGGGTATAAAGTAGGGGTTTTAGACGCTGACATAACTGGACCAAGCATTCCGAAAATTTTTGGAGTCACTGGAAGAGCTGGTGTCAGTAAGACTGGTATACTCCCTTCAAAAAGCAGCGGCGGTATTAAAATAATGTCATTAAATCTGATGATAGAAACTGAAGATGATCCAGTTATTTTGCGTGGACCACTCATTACTCAAATCGTCAATCAGTTTTGGACAGACGTAATTTGGGGTGAGTTAGATTACCTTCTAATCGATATGCCTCCTGGAACGGGGGATGTGCCGATCACAATATTTCAGTCCTTCCCTATCGCTGGCGTAGTTATGGTTACGAGTCCACAAGCCTTGGCGAATATGGTTGTTCGTAAAGCGGTTAAAATGGTCCGAAACTATGAACCCCCAATCTACGGGTTGATTGAGAATATGGCGTATCTGAAATGCCCAGATTGCACAAAGAAAATTGAAGTTTTCGGAACCCCCAACGGAGCAGAAGATGCGTTGCGTAATTCTATACCTTTCCTAGGCGAACTTCCCATTGACCCGGTTTTGGCGGCATTATCGGATGCTGGTAAAGTTGAGGATTATCAATCCCCAGACTTTGATGAGATTGTTAAACGTTTAGAGGAACAGATTAAGCAGCACGGTGATAAGAAACTATCCTAATTAATAGATTAAGACCAGGAATTGCGCTTCAGCATAATTCCTGGTCTTAATTTTTTTGCGATCATTGCCTTAAGGTCGCTTTGAGACGTCGAGGCTCTAGGAGCAAACCAAACGCGTCTTCTATTTTAGTTACAACTAAATCAGAGGACAGCAGGGCTTGTGTGGAGGCTCCTTCAAACCCGATTACAGAGATCCCTAAATGTGCGCGTTGTAGCATTAAATGATCGTTGGCGCCGTTTCCTATAGCGATGACTTCCTGAGGGTTGAACTGGCTTAGATAATCCGCTTTTTCTCTGGTATGGTCCATGCTCTGCAACACGTTTACCTGAACGGGCAGTCCTTCGCATTGACGTTCCACGGTGCCATAGGTATCTGAAGTAATAATATGGATCTTTAGAGACGGGGCCAAACGGAGGAGACAGTCTTTAACTGATTCAAACATTTTTCCGTCTAGGGCTATTGTCCCGTTGAAATCTAAAACTAATATTTCTAGGCTCATCGTGTCTCTGCCTGGGATCTTCACTTGAATCACAAATACTGATCCCTCCATTGATTCGTTTGAGACGCAAACAGGTTGCTTGACTTATTTAAGAAAGCCGTTGAGGATTGTCGCTTCTGCTTCAGTTTCGGAGAAACCCAGAGACATCAATTTAGTTAATTGTTCGGATTCAATTCTTCCTATGGCAGCCTCATGCACAAGCTGGGCTTCACTATGATAGGCAGAAATCCTAGGGGTTGAAAGAACGACAGCCTTGTGCATAATAATAGCATCGCATTGGATATGTCCTCGGCATTTGTTTTTCCCCGCTAAATCGAAATAGAAGACTTGTTTGGAATTGTCCTGAGCAACGGACCGTGAAATAATCTGAGCTGAAGAATCTTCGCCTAATAATTCGACGTTGATACTGGACTCCGCTTCTTGATCTAGGTAGGTTAAGAGACGTTCAGTCACCACAAGTTTAGCATTGCCCATAAGTTTGATGTCTGTTTGTCTTATGGTACGGTCAATTCCTTTGATTTGAATCAGTTCAAGTTCAACAACGGATCCTGCCTCTGCCTCAATAATTGTCTTCGGATTTAAGATGCGCTGTCCTTTTCCTTCACCCTGACCATAGTGCTTTTCAACGTATTTGACTTTTGCGCCTTTTCTAACATAAAAGGTGTGTATTCCGTCATGCTGGGATTTGGTGTCTCCACAATTATGGATGCCGCATCCTGCAATGATCTCCACGTCTGAGTATTCTCCAATTTCAAACGTATTATAGACAACATCATTAATATTTTCTTCCGTCACAATTACAGGAATATGTACGCTTTCCCCTTTGGTATAGGGCTTTACTATGACATCAATTCCCGATTTATCCTGTTTAGTGACAATGTCAATATTGGCGGTGGTATTACGCTGTATCCCGTGGCCATTTTTACGGATATTGAAAGCCCCTTGGGGTATTTCGTGAAGGTCGGACACTTTCTCTAACATCAATTTATCCAATGCATTCAGCATTTTTACCAATCCCTTTCTCACATTTTGTACTACACAAACAAGTATCGTTTTGCAAGATTCCAGCAAGCATGACATCTCTATCGGATTGTGCACTGATCGTTCCATTAGACAAAATTATTATTTCATCTGCAAGCTCCATAATCCGTTCTTGGTGAGAAATAATAATAATCGTAGTAGCATATTGCTCGTGTATGTTTTTAAACGTTTCTGCGAGCTTTTGAAAACTCCATAAATCGATCCCTGCTTCTGGTTCATCGAAAACTGCAACCTTTAGATTTCGGGCCAGCACGGTAGCAATCTCGATTCTCTTCATTTCTCCCCCTGAGAGACTAGAATCCACATCCCTTTCGAGATAATCCTGGGCGCATAAGCCTACGTTATAAAGCAGATCGCAAATATTTACTTTTTCAGGATTATGAGAGGCTGCCATTGTGAGAAGGTCCTTGACCTTTATGCCCTTAAAACGAGGAGGACTCTGAAAAGCGTAGCCTATACCCAAGCGAGCTCGCTCAGTAATGGTCATTTGCGTAATATCGTGTCCACCAAGCAGAATTTTACCTGAGGTAGGATTATAAACTCCCATGATGATCTTAGCAAGTGAAGATTTTCCTCCGCCATTGGGTCCTGTGACCACATAGATCTTCTTATCATGAAATGTTATATTGATATTCTTTAAGATCTCAATACCTTTATCTCCTTCGAGTTCCAGAGACACTTTTTGCAGTTCAAGCATAAATACTCCTCCTTCGTGCTTTTACATGTTATAGAATAACATGTTTCTATATATTAATCCCTGGTTTCTCTCCTTTTTGCCCTTTATTTGTGGGCATTATTTTCTGCTCATTGCTCATTATAACCCTTTCTCCAGAGTAATCGAATTTAATAATGTATATTTTCACAAATAAGAAGAATAATAAAGGTTTTAAAGAAGAAGAAAAGCTTTTATTATAAGAGATTTGTTTATGTATTTGTAGTGATTCCATTGATTTATCACATGACTTTGGATATACTCAATGAGCATATGCCCAAAGAAGTTGGTGGCGTTTCAAGACCGTAAAATACCATAATCTAGCCTAAAAGGAGCCGACACATGAAGCCACAGACCCCTATTGCCTATTCGACCACTTGCTCATATGCTTAACGATATGTACAGTAACTACTGACCAGGTTTACCCACTGCCGTTACCGTGTTGTTTTTTCTCCTCTTGGTGGCTGGATTCATTACACTTTTCATGAAAAGTAGGGTTACGGCAAAAGCTGAGCGTTCAGCTGCACGCTGAATCGTACGTTGACAAGGGAAAATAAATTTTAGGGGGTCTGGCTATGATTAAAACGATTAATGCTATGTATTTTAGCGCCACAGATACAACTAAGAAAGTAGTATCTGGCTTAGCTAGGGAAATATCCGAGAATATGGATAGGGGAACAACTTTAAATACGATTGATTTCACATTACCGGAAGTCAGGATAAACGCAGTGTCTTTTTCAGCAGAAGATCTAGTTATTGTAGGAGTACCAGTCTATGCAGGAAGATTTCCTAATGTATTGCTGAAATATTTAAATACCATCACAGGTAATGGTGCCTTAGCTATCCCTGTCGTCGTTTATGGAAATAGAAACTATGATGATGCTCTCATAGAATTAAAAGATATTCTTGAATTGAACGATTTTAAAGTGATTGCAGGCGGGGCATTTATTGGAGAACATTCATTTTCTATAACTCTTGCTAAAAACCGACCCGATGAAAAAGATATGTCCATAGTCTGTAATTTCGCCCGACAAATACATACAAAGATTAACACTAAAGAAGAAGCTCAAGCAGTAGTTGTCAATGGAAATATACCTTATAAAAAACATTATATGCCTAAAAATATAGATGGTAGTCCTGTTGATCTTAGAAAGGTTGTTCCAAAAACGAATAGTGATTGTATTGATTGTAAAAGTTGTGTTAATGTTTGTCCAATGGGTTCCATTGATGCTCAAGATGTTTCTAAAATAATCGGGATTTGCATTAAATGTGGCGCGTGCATTAAAAAATGTCCTGTGCAGGCAAAATATTATGATAATGAAGATTATTTACGACATAAAAAGGAACTGGAAATCCAGTGTTATTCTCGAAGAGAACCAGAACTATTTATATAATAGTTTTGTAGTGTATACAGCTGTCGAAGCTGGAACATGGGTGCTGAATTTCTAGAGTGTCTAGAAAAAGAACTGGCAATCACTTTAGGTTCGACTGAGCCCCTTGTGATTGCTTTTGTACAAGTGAAGTGAATCGAATCATTTTGAATCGCATGGTCAATAAAAAAGTGCGTTAGCATAAATATGTAATTTTTGGTTAAAATATATAATTTTAATTTGATTTTTAATCAGATATTAGATATACTTAAATTGAGCATATGCCCAAAATAGGCTGGCGCGGAATAAAAATAGTTTGGATGAAGAAAAAATGTTTGATGAAGATCAAGGACTTTATACCATTGGCACCGTAGCGGAATTACTGGAAGAACATCCTGAGACACTAAGGGTTTGGGAACGTAATGACCTTATCCGTCCTGACAGGAGGGGGTATCAACGGAAGTATTCAAACAATGACATATTAAGGCTCAAGTTTGTTAAATTTCTAATGCATGAAAAGGGGTTAAATATCGCAGGTGTAAAGCACTTGACCGCTATGTACTCCTGCTGGTACAAACGTAGTTGCAAGGGGGGGGCAGTCCAAAATACTCCTGTATCAGTGAATGAATCTAAAGCTTGTTGGAAGATTGAAGGTACTTATTGTCTCATAGCAAGCGACAAGGCTGAGATGTGCAATTCGTGTGATATGTTAAAGAATTGTCCCGAGTGTAACGGTTGTAAAGAGTAATTTTTTTTATTCGAAACATCAATAAAATTATTGATAAAACTATGTCTATTATATTAAGAAGTTTTAAAGGATTTCAATGAAGAAAGGATGACGTAAAATGCGTATTGCCATTTCCACTGGGGGACGAGATCTCGGTCAGTTTGTTGACGAGCAGTTTGGACGGTGCTCGTATTTTATGTTTTGTGATTCTGATGATCCGCAGAGTACGGTAGAGTATAAAGACAATCCAGCGTTATCAGGGACAGGTGGTGCAGGTATAGCTGCCGCAGAGTACGTGGCGAACGAAAAGGCGGAAGTCTTAATAACGGGTAGCTTGGGTCCCAATGCTTTGCGAGTGATCGAAGCAGGAAACATACCTGCTTTCACTGCAAGCGAAAGTATGACACTTAGCGAGGCGATCATGGCTTGGAAAGCGGGTAATTTGGTTAAGATCAGTGAGGCTGGCGCAGCACACGCAGGAGAACGTTAAAGAAACCGTCCTACGACAGATTTGGATTAAAATCTGTCCTGACGGAATCGAGGCGATTAGATGTCAACGAAATAACACGTGACCTTGTATTATCGAATTGAAGAAAGGATGAAGTAGGATGCGTATCGCAATTTCCACTGGGGAATGTGACTTTAACAAGCTCATCTACGCTCAGTTCGGTCGTAGCCCATACTTTCTATTTTGCGACTCTGAAGACCCACTGGGGACAGGCAAATATATCGTTAATCCTTGTTTGCCCGAGAGCGATTCTTTAGGTATCATCACCGCGGACTTTGTGGCACAGGAGAAGGCGGAGGCTTTAATTACGGGCCGATTGGGTCGTAACGCTTTGAAAGTAATCCAGGCAATGAACATACATGCTTATAAAGCACCCCAAACAATGACTATTAAGGAAGCAATTATTGCCTGGAAAGAAGGAAGATTGGCTGAGATAAGTTAACTATCAAGAGATTTCTAGAGAAAGAGGAGTGCTGAGAATGATAAATCAAAAAGATTTACGTCCAAAAGATATGGGCGTCCAGGATGAGCAACTGATCAAACTCGAAGCAGACCAGCTAATGCCTTTATTTGCGCCCTATAATAAACCCGGAATGGAACCCCCTTTAACGGATCCTAAGCCTGCGTGGAAAGAAAAGTTTTGTACTTCGTTAGATGGCTATGTGGGCGTCGATACGTTAATCCGACCAAAAACTAAAGAGGAAGAGGACGAATTTGTACGGAAGTTTCTCAATGGGTTAGAAAAGAGCTTTTCTGATGGTAACAATGGGGCACTTCAACCGTTTTTGTTGTCCTTTGAATACTGCGCGAAATGCGATACGTGTTCAGCTGCCTGTCATATCTATGAAGCGTCAGGGAATAACGAGTTATACCGTCCAATTTTCCGTTCTGAAGTTCTTCGGAAAATAGTGAAGAAGTATTTTAGCACTAGTGGGAAGCTGTTAGGTGGTTTTGTTGGAGCGGATATCGATGTTAACTGGGAAACAATTGCTCGGCTTGGTGAATTAGCCTATCGCTGTAATCTTTGCCGTCGTTGTGCTCAGACCTGTCCACTGGGCTTAGATAATTCCATTCTGACTAAAGAGATTCGTAAGATTTTCAGCCAAGAGATGGGTATAGCCCCGCTTCCTCTACATAAAAAAGGTACGATGCTTCAGCTGAAAACAGGCTCGTCAACGGGAGTTAGTAAACCAGCTTTCTTAGATACGTTAGAATTTTTAGAGGAAGATATGGAAGAAAAGTATGGTAGGAAAATAAAATTCCCAATGGACAAAAAGGGTGCCGACATCCTCCTGATCCATAATGCGGGAGAGTATATGGCCTGGCCAGAAAACCCCATTGCTTTTGCCATCTTATTCGAAGAAGCGGGTTTAAACTGGACCCTTAGTAGTGAAATTGCAGGCTATGACAATGTTAATTACGGCATCTGGTATGATGATTTCCAAGCAAAAGAACTCGCCACGCTGCAGTCGAAAGTAGCAAAAGAATTAGGCGTCAACCGAATCGTCATTGCGGAGTGTGGACATGCACATAAGGGCGCGATGGTTGTGGGTGATCGCGTGGTGTCTGGAGAGGCTAAAGTCCCTATCGAAAGTTGTCTACCACTGCTTTGGGACTTGGTTGAGAGCAAACGTTTGAAGTTAGATCCCAGCAAAAACAATTTTCCTGTGACGCTTCATGATCCTTGTAATTATGTGCGAGGAATGGGGATTGTTGAACCTCAACGGAATGTCTTGAAAGCTATTTGTCCTCAGTTTAGGGAAATGACGCCACATGGCGTGGACAATTACTGCTGTGGTGGTGGTGGTGGTTTCGCCATTACGAATTCTATGAACTTCTCTGAATGGAGAAATAAAGTAAGTTCTCGCATGAAGTTTAACCAGATCCTTGGAGCCTTTCAGGATACTATGGAAAATAGTGCTGTACCTAAATACGTATGCGCCCCTTGTTCTAATTGTAAAGGAGCCATACGGGACATTCTGGAATTCTACGAGGCGACGACCAAATTTAATGTTCAGTATGGTGGTTTAGTGGAACTTATGGTCAATGCACTTGTGAGTATGGATAAACCTTTTATGGAGTTTTTAGAATAAGAGGAAAGTAGGTGAATTCCGCTGTTAGAGATTGAGCAGCCTAGAATCGAGTGTATTGAGCGTTCCAAAGACAACTGCTATGCGAAATTCGTCGTTGAGCCTCTTGAACGTGGATATGGGATTAGCTTGGGGAATTCACTAAGGCGCATTTTGTTATATTCTCTTCCTGGATCAGTGACGATAGAATGCAACCGTGACTATATCTTTGCGCCATTCTATAAGGTCCTCTACGAGGTAGAGGCGACCCGAGTGGATCAAATCACAGACTATGATAAGTTAACGATTGATGTATGGTGTAATGGCAGTATCTCGTTTAAAGAAGCCTCCAGTTCGGCAACGATCAATCTGAGCGCGCGTCTCCTTCTTTTCATGGGACTCAAGGAAAGACTCAATACTATCGACACTATGGTAGAAAAAGAGGCAGAATCCAAAGGCGAAATCTTCGACATGATGATTGAGGAGCTTAATCTGCCTAATCGTGTCTACAACTGTCTGAAGCGAAATGGAGTAAGCAACATTGAAGAGTTAATTCGTAACACTGAAGAAGAAATGCTTAGTATGCGTAAATTTGGGCGCAGGGCCTTAAAAGAGGTGAATTATGAACTAAAAGGATTGGGATTATCGTTCCGGCCAAAAGAGGTTTAAGCAAGTTGCATTTGTTAATGGCATAGTCAACACGTATTTGCTTTATTATTAGAACTTGGGTATACTGAAATTGAGCATATGCCCAAGTTCTAATTGTACTTCTTTTAATTAATTCTTAACATTAATTAATGTTCAAAAACCTTAATTTAAATTGGAGGGGATCTGACCATGAAAGTAATTATTATAGGTGGCGTTGCAATCGGACCTAAAGTGGCAGCACGCTTAAGGCGTATGAAGCAAGAGGCAGATATTACTATCCTGGAAAAAGGAAGTCTCATCTCTTACGGAGGGTGTGGACTCCCACTTTATGTCGCTAATATGGTACCGAAATTGGACGGTTTAATGAATACCGCTTACGGCTTGATTAGAGACACTGAATTCTTCCAGGCACAAAAAAATATAAAGGTTCTTATACAAACTGAAGCCATAAAAATTGATAGGAAAAATAAAACAATTTTGGTGCGCAACTTGGTCACTGATGTCGAGGAAACATTGGCGTATGATTATTTAGTTCTCGCTACTGGGGCTAAGCCGAGTATCCCGCCGATCCCGGGCATTAACTTGGGCAACATCTTTACCTTTCATCATCCGAATGATGCTCAGAAAGTAAAGGATTTAATGAAAACTAAGCAGGTCAAACACGCTACAGTCATTGGATCTGGGTTAATTGGAGTAGAAACGGCCGATGCGATTATTTCTCCTCGTCTAAAGGTTACCATATGTGAGGCCGATTCCCGTGTGCTACCGAAGTTACTCGATTCTGACATGTCCAAACTGGTAGAACTAAAAATGAAGGAACATGGTGTTGATCTACAACTCTCCTGCAAAGTGAAAGCTATTGAAGCAGATGATGAGGGAAATGTGTGTCGCGTGGTCACAGAACAGGGAACGATTGAAACCGACATGGTCATCGTGGCCACAGGGGTGCGTCCAGAGGTTGGACTTGCCCGTGAGGCGGGTCTCACGATTGGAAGTACAGGAGCTATTCAAGTCGATAAGCACCAGATGACCAATGATCCAGCAATTTATGCTGGTGGTGACTGTGCAGAACAACGTCATCTGCTGACGGGTGAACCAGTCTATATTCCACTAGCCTCTACGGCCAACAAACAAGGTCGTGTCATCGCGGATCGAATCGCTGGACTACCCGCCCGGTTTGCCCCAATCGCAGGAACCTCTGCGCTTCAAGCTTTTGATCTCAATATAGGGCGAACCGGCCTGGGAGAAGAAGAAGCTCGAAAACTTGGCTACAATATCGTGACCAGTGTAAGTAGCGGACCGGATGCCGCTCATTATTTTCCCATGCATGCTAATGTAACCATTAAATTAATTGCTGAGCAAGAGAACGGACGCTTGCTTGGTGCCCAGGTTTGTGGTGTAGGAGAGAGTGTTAAGAGACTTGATGTACTGGCGACCGCGCTTAAATTTGGTGCTAAAGTAGAAGATCTCATTGATCTCGATTTAGCCTATGCACCACCTTTTGCGACTGCGATCGATTTACTCATCCATGCTGCTACAACGTTAGAAAACCTCCGTCTGGAGGTAGCTGAAGGAATCACCGCTGAAGCGGTACTGAAACGCTTAGAAGCGGGAGAAAAGCTGTGTATTCTTGACATTCGCGAGCCAGATGAAGTTGCAGCTAACCCTTTATCCCTCAAGGGGACAAAAGTTATTGCACTAGGAGAGTTACGAGAACGTTGGGAAGAGGTTCCAACAGATTCTTTAATCGTCACCGTATGTGGCTTAGGAATTAGGGGATATGAAGCAGCACGTATGCTCCAAGGCAAAGGCGTTTCTCAAGTAGCATTTCTGGAAGGTGGTCTCGCTGTCGGAAGTGCCTTCTTCACAAAGTAGCTGTTACAGGTGATTCACCACCACTCATAGAAGTGGGATCTTGTAAAAAGGTATAAATTATAGGAGGCGACGATCATGGAGAAGTTTCTATTTGTATTAAGTCGTGGACTTGAAGATCCTACACGCGCGACTCGGGCATTTCAGCTCGCGAAGGTGGCTAAAGAGAAGGGCCATGAAGTGAACATATTCTTAGTAGATGATGCTGTTACCTATGCTGTTTTGGGATTGGCAGATCATGTTCAGGCACCGACTGGAGACTCGGCCAAACCATACCTTGATTATTTAGTCGAAAATAAGGTGCCGTTTTATATTTGTACACCGTGTGCTAGAACCAGACTTTATAGCGAAGATGATTATATCAAGGGGGCTGAATTGTCAACGGCTGGCAAGCTCATTGACTTAGCAACGGAATCAAAAGTATTTACCTTCTAGCTCCCAATGAAACAGGATAAAGCGGGTAAAGTATCATTAGGAGTTTAGCAAGGGTGATGACATTTGTCGAAGGAGGAAAACAAGTGAACGATGTCGCTTTAGAAGCTCGTTCGCGGGCTGGTAGCAAATTTAAAGATGGTCTAAATTGTTCGGAGTCTATTCTTCACGCTTTTAACGAGATCCTGAACAACCCTTTGAGTGCTGAAAGCTTAAAAATGGCGACTGGTTTTGGAGGAGGGTTAGGTCATGCCGGCTGTATGTGCGGAGCCTTAACAAGCTCTGTCATGATTCTTGGACTATTTAAGGGCCGCACAGATCCAGAGCAAACAAGAGAACCGATGTATGACCTCGCTCACGATTTCCACGATCGTTTCTCAAGTGCCTTTGGAGCGACTTGTTGCCGAGTCTTAAATCCTCATGAGTTTGACTCACCTGAACACTTGCGTTGTTGTCTAAAACTTACGGGAGGAACCGCTAAGTTACTCATGGAATTCATCCAGGAAAAGGAATTAGTTCGATAAACGTAGTATTGTGCAGGTTTGGGTGGGTTGAGGCACAACGACAAATATGACAAATTAATGGGTCCTCGCAAAATTGCGAGGACCCATTAATTTGTCATATTTGTCGTGAATGAAGCTCAGTATTTGTTAGATACGCAGTCCCAGTTCCGCCTTCAACTCTATGATGGATTGCGTTAAGGCGGCCGAATCGGTTGCGAACTTTTTAACCACATGCCCAGGGAGATGTATACCAGTTTGTTTTAAGACAAAGCCTCTTTCCTCTTCCAACTCCTCAAGGTCCTCCGTCGCTGTTTTGAGGCGGCGCGTTAACTCGTCTTTGGATAACTTCGATAGATAGTCCAAAATTGATAACTCCTTTCGTCTCTTGAGGTATTCATACTGACTTAAATCTGAAAAGGTAATGTCGGTTCTTTTACACCAAACCGAACGTGAGCATATAAACGAAAATTAAATCCCACATACCCCGGCAGGGTATTTGGATATACACCTAAATATAACTGAGTAGATGACATTTGTCAACCATCAGGTTCACAAGTCCTAGATTTATACACCTATAGACTTGTAGACATTAACCCACCTTCTAGATCTACAACTTGCTCACGACGTCTCCGAAATATGCAAATAAAGTAAACCTATGTATTTACTTATTGACCTACGTCAGATTAGATGTTATTCTTAGATTAACAATCCAATCGGGGGGGGAGGGGGTTAATCAGTGCAAGAGGGCTATGACTGTGGCACACTGATTTATGAATTTCATCCCAAGGTTACTGTCGTTAAGAAGATTTGATGGCTACCTAAAGTGAAAGTGATTACTTGTACAAATTGCCGTTGTTACTAAAGATAATTCGCAATAGATATTATAAGGAGTGAAGAGTATGTCAGTCGTGAATGAAAGAGTTACCTCCCAGCTTCAGGAGATTTTTGGTGACAGAATGAGGGTAGATCTGATTGAAAGGAAAATGTATTCCTATGACGTTGGAGCCCTGCCTTCCCTAATTAAGCCCTTTGTACCTGCTGGGATCGCTGGTGCGGTGGTTAGGCCGATGGAAGAAACAGAACTTGTTCAGTTGGTAAAGCTGGCTAAGCAGGAAAAAATTCAGTTAGTCCCGAGAGGCGCTTCGACTTCCGGTTACGGTGGAGTTTTGCCGGCTAAGGGCGCTGTTGTGGTGGACTTGAGCGGTATGAACAAGGTAATTGCGATAAATTCCACTAAAAAAACAGTTCGCGTACAGCCCGGTGTTATCTGGGAACAATTGCAAAAACAAATCAATATAAAAGGATTGGATTTACGTCTTTATCCAAGCTCTCTGCCTGCCTCGACCGTGGGAGGTTGGTTAGCTCAAGGCGGGTCGGGCTTTGGTTCCTATGAGTACGGCGAGTTTAAAAAAAATGTACTCGCTGCCAGGGTGGTAATGCCTTCCGGAGAATTACAGAGTTTTAGCGGTCAAGAATTGGCCGATTATATTGCGGATGCAGAGGGTATTACTGGAATTATCACTGAAATCACCTTCAGCGTTCGTGATTTATTACCAGAGGTACACCGGGCTTTTGCCTTCAAAGATACCCAATCCTTAGGAGGCGCACTAAAGGCTATTTCACAAAAGAAATTACCCATATGGTCGATCACTTTTCTCAACCCTGAATCTCTACGGTTAAAGAAAAAACTACCCCACAAACACGGTCATCCCTACGAGGAAGTGACTTCACATAGTGTCCCTGTGCTTCCTGAAGCCTATGTGATGATGATCGCTTATCCCGAACCTCGCCGCTCAAAGATTGATTCTGCATTGGCAGGACTGATCAAGGTCAATAAGGGTGAAGAATTATCGCCAGAAGCAGCTGAACATGAATGGGACCTGCGCTTTGCACCAATGCGTCTAAAGCGGATTGGTCCTTCCATCATTACCACTGAAGTCATTGTTCCTACTGAAAATCTAACAGATGTCTTGAACGATATTTCCAAGAAAATTAAACAGCCATTTATTGCTGAGGGTATGGTAGGTAAAGGTGATAAAGTAACGATCTTGGGTTTCATTCCCCATGATGAACGTTCATTGGCTTTTAACCCAGCCTATGCTTTGGCCTTGTCGGTCATTAACATTGCCAAGAAACACGCTGGTACTGCTTACTCCACAGGCTTGTACTTCAAAAGTGAAGCAAAGAATGTTTTAGGTGCAGATCGCTTTCGAACACTGACTCAATACAAAGCCAAAGTAGATCCTGACAACTTATTTAATCCTAATAAGGTCATTGGGTCTGGTTTTATTAATATAATTATGGGCTTAGCTTCTACTTTTGAGCCTTTGATCCGCCCCATTGCTAATGCCGCTACCGCTCCCACCGGTGACCTCTCTGAAAGAACCAAAGAGAAGAACGGAATACCCGGCAGTGTCGCCTTCTTCGCGACAGCTTGTGCTCGTTGCGGATACTGCGTGTCCACCTGTGAACAGTTCTCGGGCCGTGGTTGGGAGTCCCATTCTCCTCGCGGTAAATACGCGTACCTTAGAGAAGTCATTGCGGGACGTGAGAAATTCGATCAGGAGATGGTGAATCGGTTCCTCCTGTGCACCACTTGTGAAGTCTGTAATACCCGTTGCCAGCTTAACATTCCTGTTGAGCATAACTGGATGACTATGCGTGGTAAGTTAATAACGGAAGAAAAGCGCATGACCTTCCCACCCTTTGAAATGATGGCTTCCTCACTCAGAGGAGAAAACAACATCTGGGCAGGTAAACGGGAAAGAAGAGCCGATTGGATTCCCGAAGAGATTAAGCCTAAGATTAAAGAAAAAGCCGATGTTTTGTACTTTGCAGGCTGTACAGCCTCTATGGTGAATCGTGATGTGGCCATATCAAGCGTTCGTATTTTAGATAAGGCGGGTATTGATTTTACCTATATGGGTACTGACGAAGCCTGCTGCGGTATTCCGATGAAGATCGCTGGTAAGTGGGAGCTGTTCGAAGAGATCTTCGAACACAATGTCGCTGAAGCCAAAAAGCGTGGCGCTAAAACGATTGTTACTTCCTGCCCTGCCTGTGGCCTAGCTTGGAAAGAGCTTTATCCCGCTTTGGCCCGTAAAAAAGGGATAGACTATCCTTTTGAAATCAAGAATTATTCCGAAGTAGCGGCGGAAGCACTCGCTAAAGGCGATCTAAAGTTTGAGCATGAGATAAAGGCCAAAGTTGTCTTCCATGACTCCTGTCATGCTGGTCGGGCGCAGGGTATCTACGAACCGCCCCGCGAACTCATTGCTGCCATTCCTGGAGTAGAATTGGTAGAAATGGAGCATAACCGCGAAGAAGGACTATGCTGCGGTTCTGTTTTAACCTTGATTGGTGAAATGCCTGTTGCTGCAAAGCTTGGTGGGATACGGATTCAGGAAGCCATCGATGTAGGCGCTGATGCTTTACTGGCACTTTGCCCTTGCTGTCAGGTTCAGTTAAGAACAGCCGCCAAGGCTAACAATATGGATATTCCGATCACTGACCTAGCTCGGTTTATTGCTCAAGGTTTAGGCTTTGAAACCGAGGACAAAACTGAATACTCCATGGAAATGTGGGGCTACTTCGAGAAATTCATTCTTCTAATGTATCCTGAAAACATGGCTAAGGTTATGGGAGCGTTACTTCCACAGATGTTTGCCAATATGCCCACAGGTATGGTGCCTATGATGAACGCTATGAAATATATCCCTGGTGGCTTAGCCTTGATGGAGAAAATGATGCCAGTAATGATGCCAATGTTGGTCCCAGGGGTCATGCCCAAGGTTATGCCTGATATGCTTGCTGAAGTTTCGCGGCGCGTAGGTAAACTGCCTAAGGATATGGAGGAATTGATGCCGGACCTGCTTCCTAAGACCATGGATTCCTTAATGCCTAACTTGCTGCCACTCATCGTACCTTATATAACCCCGATGATGATCGAATATATCAAAACAGGCCGGGTCGCCTCAACTGATTTTTCGCTCGATGCGACAGAACAAACTCAGGATCAGAAAAATGCCGCTAAATAGTATTTTGTTATAGCCAGAGCGGTATAGTGCAATTCGAATATTGTTCTTCAGCGTATAATTGGTTACCGAAGCAGGAGTCAGGGGGGTTAACAGCCTTCCTGGCTCTTTTTTATGTTTAAGCTGTATTGACCTATCTGTATTTTCGTTGTATCCTAGAGGAGAAGAACCACCCCCCTAACGGGGGGGATAAGAACATTCGATACTCATATTACTAGATCCCAGATAACCGCATAGAATTATTCGAGGAAATGTTTGTGATTCTCTTAGCAAACAGAAACAGAGTAGCGACTTCGTTCAACCAGAGTTGAACATAGAGACGTCGGAGGTGGTACTAAGACAATAACTAGTATCAAGCGAACGGTACAAACGTTCTATTAACTTGTGAGGTGAGGAGCAAACGTGAAAACAAAAAAATGGTTTCTATTATCCTTAATCTTTGGGGTATTCGGTCTTGTTCTTGTTGGATCTTTTTTGATGACATCGCCAAAAGTTACTGAAGCTGCCTGTGGGGCATCAACTTCCTCCTGTAAAACTTGTCATGAGGTTAAAGGAGAAGATCCAGTGTCCCAAAAAGGTGATTGGCATATACAGCATTCCTTTGGGGATTTTTGCCAGGCTTGTCATTTAGGTGCTGCAACGGAAACTGATAAAACAAAAGCACATGTTGGATTAGTCAAGCCCTTAGATCAACCGGATCAAACTTGTGCAGTGTGTCATCCCGATGATAGTACGGCTCGGGCTGTTAAGTATGGTGGAACAGCTCCCGAAGGTGGTACACCGGCAACACCTGGTACACCAACGACTGGAACGCCTGCCGGAGAGGCCGGTACTCCCTCCGCTGCAGCGACTCAGGTTCCCCCCAATGATAATGCCAATTTCGATTTAATTGACTTTAATCTTAAGGATATGGTTCCTTGGTTAGCATGGGTTATCGGAATAATAAATGTTTTTGTACTGGCGATTTTGGGAGTATTAATTTGGAAATGGAAAAAAGGATTATGGCCTTGGGCTATCTTACAAGGAAGACAAAAAAGAGTTCCTTTAAATACACTTCCACCCGAAGTACAGGAAGTGTTCGCTGAGTTACTAAAAGGGGATATGAACACTGTCTTAGCCATAGAAAAAATCCTTCAGCACGAACACGGTGATCAATTATTACAGGCAGTGTCTAAGATGCCTGATAAGGTTCTTACACATCTAGAAAAGGAGGGAGAACACCTTGACCATTAATGAGAAAATGAAGAAAAAACTGTGGTCGCCCTGGTCAGCAGGTGCCCTCTTGGGATTAACAGCCACCGCTTCCTATGTTCTGTTGGATAAAACAATCGGCTCGTCGGGTGGGTTAGAAAACATTGACAGTATACTTTTGAAATTCTTTCACTCAAGTTTAGCTAATTCGATGTACTTTAAATTTCAGATGCCCCCGGTCATAAGCTTCCAAATTCTATTGTTTGTTGGAATGCTCCTAGGTGCCTTTACGTCCAGTAAATGGTCGAAGGATTTCAAGTTTAGAATGATGCCCGATCAACAATGGACAGAGATATTCGGACCCAGCAAGCTCAAACGATGGGGCTTAATCTTTATCGGTGGGATTATTATTGAGTATTCCGCTGGTATTGCTGGTGGGTGTACGAGTGGCTTAGCTATTTCAGGAACAATGCAACTATCTCCCGCGGGACTAATCTTTATAGTTGGATTGTTTGTGTCGGGAATTGTTACGACTAAGATTTTGTATGGGAGGAATTACTAGATGATGACTTACGTCGTCCCCATAGCGATTGGTTTCTTCTTCGCCTTTGCCCTGCAAAAGGCTGGTCTAGGACACTATCATAAAATCGTCAATCAGTTTCGTTTTAAGGATAATACAGTCATGAAGTTTATGATGACAGGAATCTCAGTGGGACTCGTTTGTCTCTATGCGCTGAAAGATCTTGGTTTTATCCAGTTAGATCAAGTGTCTTCAACTTATATTCTAGGTAATCTATTAGGGGGACTCATGTTTGGGGTCGGTATGGCCCTAGCTGGCACGTGACCGGGTACATTGATCACAGGTTGTGGTCAGGGGAATATAGATTACTTGATTCCAGGAGTTTTGGGTTTTCTGACGGGTGGAATTATATTTGGGGCAACTTATCAATCAGTGTTCTTAAAGATATCTACCATCGGTGACTACGGACAAAAGACGCTAGCAGAGCTTTTCCATGTCAATCATTGGCTCTTTATTGGACTGTTTGTTCTGTGTACAGGGGTTTTCTATGTGGGTTCTAAAATCGTGGAAAGTTCCAAAGCTACAGATCAACAACAGTCTCTAGAATCCTAAAAACGGTTTTAAGAAAGGAGGGTTATTGTGTCCAAAGTGTATACTTGGGACCAATTGTTCAGTCGCCGGAAGTTTATCAAAGGTGCTGTCGCAACGGCAGCTCTCGGTGCTACGGGTGTCGGTGCACTTGCTCCAAAATCGACCTTGGGTTTAGATAGCTCTGCCCAGACAACCGGTCAGGATACAAAATATGTTACAACCAGTTGTGAGCAATGTGTGTGGCGGTGCGGAGTGATTGCCAAGGTCAAAAACGGCGTGATCAAGACGCTGGAAGGTAATCCAAATCATCCTAACAATTTAGGAAAGCTGTGCCCACGTGGCAATGCTGGTGTTGAAGCAATGTATAGCCCGGATCGAATTAAGTTTCCTCTGATACGTGCAGGGGCACGGGGCAGCGGTTTATGGCGCAAAGCTTCATGGGATGAAGCTTTGAGTTATACGGCCGATCAAATGAAAAAAATTAAGGATAAATATGGCGCGAAGGCGATGATGCTTAATTCAACTGATAACTTATCCCAGCCATTTTTTGAGAGTCTGCTTAAGGCGTACGGTACTCCTAATTACGGGACTCAACGGAGCTTGTGTTTCAATTCAATGACAACAGGATTTTTGTATACGTACGGCAATCCTCAACCGGGAACAGATTATAGTCGATGTAAGTATATGATTTTCACGGGACGTAATTTGGCAGAGGGAATTTCCAATAATGAGACGCAGGAATTGATCGAGATGGTGGCCAAAGGTGTAAAGGTCGTCGTACTTGATCCGCGCTTCAGTAAGACTGCCTCTAAAGCTACGGAATGGCTGCCCGTTAGGCCTGGAACGGATTCTGCTTTTTTTCTAGCCATGATCCACGTGATCCTCGCTGAAAAACTTTATGATGAAGCGTTTGTCAATAAATATACACAGGGGTTCGAAGAGCTAGTCACTGAAGTACAAGAGTATACACCAGAATGGGCGGAGAAAAAGTGTGAGATCGCTGCGTCGACGATTCAGCGAATTGCCCGGGAGTTTGCCGCCGCTGCTCCAGCAGTCATAGCACATCCCAACTGGCGCACATCAAATTTCGTGAACTCGTTCCAAACTGAACGATCCATTGCCGTGCTTAATGCCTTGATGGGTAATTGGGCTCAGCCTGGAGGCTTAATTCCTGATCAGGAAATGAACACAGCTAAGCTTGGGGTTCTGTCTCACCCACCCTTTCCAGCCGCTCAAGGTATAAGACTGGATGGAGTGCCCTGGAAGTATCCCCTAGTGCCTTTAGCCTACGGTGTTATCCAGACAATGCGGGATAATATTTTATCTGGCAAACCTTATCAGGCTAAAGGATGGCTAATTTCCAGGCAAAATCCCGTGCTTTCGATTCCCGAACGGCAGAAAACTATTAATGCACTCATGAAGTTGGATTTTGTCGCGGTGATTGATATCCAAGCGAGTGATACGGCGTATTATGCGGATGTCATCCTGCCAGAATCCTACTACCTGGAACGATATGACGGTTTGGTAACGATTAAAAATAAAATATTCATCCGTCAGCCGGTGATCGAGCCTCTTTATGATACGAAAAGTAGCTTAATGATTTATAAGGAGTTAGCGGAGAAATTGGGCTTAGGGGAATTCCTACCTTATAAGGATGAAGTGGATCTCTTGACTCAGCAGCTCAAGCCGTTCCCCGTGAAATTAGAAGATTTGAAACGTGATGGACATTATGAAGTAGAAAACTTTAAAGAAGACCACTCCAGGGATTTTGAGTTCCAAACGAGCAGTGGGAAAGTGGAAATTTCATCAAGTATCATGGCCCAAATGGGCAAGAAGGCTGTACCCACATGGGATGAGCCGCCACGGCCAGAGGAAGGTCACTATTATCTCTTAACCGGTAAAACAGCTCAGCACACACAAATGTTCACGCAGAATAATCGCTGGCTTTTAGAAGTTTTCCCCGTCAATCATGCGTGGCTGCATACCTCAATAGCACAGAAGATTGGGGTTAAGTCGGAAGACGATGTGGTGATAGAGAGTGACGTTGGAAAGGTTATTATTAAAGCCTATGTTACAGAGGGTATACGGCCAGATTGTATCTTTATGGTCGGTGGATTTGGGCATGTAAGCAAAGGACTTAAATCAGCCTATGGTCGTGGGGCAAGTGATTCTGCTCTGCATAAGACTGTTACTGATCCGATATCGGGAGGCTCAGCCTTAAGTGAGACCTTTGTAACAGTGAGAAAGGCGTAGGCTAGGAGGAGAAAATATGGCTGTTCGCATGGGATTTGTTATTATAACTTCACGCTGTATCGATTGCGATGCCTGTATGGTAGCCTGTCGTTCAGAAAACGACGCGCCGATTGGGCATACTCGTAATTGGGTCAAGAGCAGTGGTGTTCAGGGACAGTTCCCTAAAGTTAGAGAAGTTTTTCAACCGGGAAATTGTATGCATTGTGAAAACCCACCCTGTGTCGCTGTTTGTCCTACAGGGGCCTCCCAGAAACGCGAAGATGGTATTGTCATTGTTGAAAACAGCAAGTGTATTGGGTGTAAATATTGCATAGTAGCTTGCCCGTATGACGCCCGCTTTGCTAATCCTGAAACTGGAAAAGCTGATAAGTGTACGTTATGCTGGCATCGTCTTGAGCAAGGTCTAGAACCAGCGTGTGTTCAAACTTGCCTAGGGAAGTCACGTCAAGCAGGAGACATGAACGACCCCGCTAGCATCGTCTCTCAATTGATTGCCAAGTATCCGACGCGAGTGTTGCTCAAGCACGTGGGTACTGGCCCTAACATTTATTATATTGATGAAGCCGTTCCGGAAATCCCTAAGGGTAAGTAAACTGGATTTCGGTTAAGGTGAACATCGAGACTTGGAGGAATGTTGCGTGGAATTAACCTGGGCTTTAATGATCGTTATTTACCTGTTTACGGCAGGACTTAGTGCGGGATCAATGATAACCTCTAATCTCGCCTTTCTTTACGGGGGCAAAGACTTTGAACGAGTAAGCCGCTTCGGCGCCTATATTTCGCCTTTTCCCATATCACTTGGATTAGGTGTGCTCTTACTAGATCTGGGTAGCCCTTTTAACTTTTATCGCTTATTTATGACTTTGGAAGTAAGGTCCCCGATGTCCTACGGGAGTTGGGCGATTCTCCTTTTTACCGTTTTAAGTGTTCTCTATCTATATCTTTGGCTCCCAGAAAAATATCAACTCGTTGGACACCTGAAAAGTTCTGAAAAGTTGAAAATAGTGTTGTCAAAATTCATGCCCATCCTGTCTGTGGGCGTCGCATCCTATACCGGTCTCCTGCTCAATGCAGCGGTTCGACCGTTGTGGAATGCACCCTTACTTCCTGTGCTGTTTTTAGTGTCTGCTTTATCGACGGGGGTGGCTTCCGTGATTTTATTATCAAGTCTGAGCCCTTGGCAGCGTGCTAGACATAAGGAGCTACACGCCTTAACCAAAGCAGACGCAGTCTTGATTATTCTAGAGTGTTTAATTATACTAGTAATGATCGTCATGGGAATACTAAACTCTGACAGTGAATCGATGGCCTTTGGTAGTCTGTTGTACGGACAATATGCTGGGATGTTTTGGTTCTTCATTGTGGGACTCGGTTTGATGCTGCCACTTTCTTTGGAATTGCTGGAACTGAAAGATAAAATCCCGGTTAAATGGGCTTTGTCCGTGACCATCAGTAGTAGTTTGCTGGTCTTATTTGGAGGATTTTTCGTGCGCTATATTATCACCTATGCAGGACAAACGAATGGGTGGTTTTAACTAGAGGAGGCAAGTATTAAGGTGCCTAAACAATTAAAATTGACAAGACGTGCGGTGTTACGCTTAGCCTGGGTTGGGGTAATTGCCGCTAGTGCCTTGACAATTGAGCCTCTAGCTCAGTACCTCACCAGTAAAGAAGACCGACTTCAATCCTCCCTAGTGGCCTATAACAAACCACTCGATATGAACACCGACTGGCAAAACACAGCCAAGGCTCGAGTGTGGGTCAAACGAGATCCAACCGGGGTTACGGCTTTGGTGGCGACCTGTACTCATCTGGGTTGTGAGGTTCACTATAACGTAGAAAAGAAGCAATGGCTTTGTCCGTGTCACGGTAGCATATATGACCAAGAGGGCAGGCCTGTATCAGGACCTGCTCTTAGAGCTTTACCTAGAGTGGCGGTTGAATTAAAACCGGATGGTTCACTGATCATCGATACTTCAAAACAAGTAGGGATGGATACACGAGTATGAAAGACCACAAAAACTTTGTTAATCATATTAGGCCTAGATTTGTTCACAGCACAGCCCTGTCGGTACTCTATACATTTTGTCTAGGAGGACTGTCTTTTTTGGCCTTTGTGATCCTTGGAGTGACCGGTCTTCTTCTCATGTTTCATTATCAGCCAGGTAATAGTACTGGGTTTAGTAGTATTCTTACGCTAGCCTCTGTCATTCCTTATGGTGGAGTGATACGAAATTTGCACTATTGGGCGGGCCAGCTCATGGTGGTCACAGTAAATCTTCATATGATCCGTGTTGTATTGACGCATTCTTATAAGCCTCCTAAGCAACTGAATTGGCTTGTAGGCGTAGCACTTTTAATTCTAATTTTATTCTTGGATTTTACCGGCTATTTGCTCATAGGGTCGCAAGAAAGTGGTGCGGCGGCAACCGTCGCTGTCAATATTTTGGGATTAATACCTGTTTTTGGAACGGGGTTAGCGCAGGCATTATTTGGAGAACCTTCTACCCTAAGTGGAAGTACTCTGGTCGTGTATGTATGGCATTGTTTCGCCCTACCTATGATTGCTTTGTTCTTACAGCTGTATCATTTCTGGCGTATCCGTCGTGACGGCGGAGTGCGCCCGCTCTAAGGGGGAGACCATATGGCACGTTCGCCGATTAAACATCTCATTGAAAAAGAGGGCATTGTCTCAATTCTATTTATAGTTTTTTGTACAGCCTTAGCCTTAACGTTTCCAGCAGGTGTGGGAACGAGTAATCTGGCGCCTTTTGCGTCTCATGCAGTGGCACCATGGATTTTTGGTCCGTTTCAAATACTCTTGCTCTACCTCCCACCGTGGTTAGGCGCTCTTATGGTCCCCCTTCTAATAATAATAGGACTTGCTGCATTACCTTGGCTCGTTGGTTATTTGGGGGAAAAGTCAGGTCAGAGGATCTTTATGAACCTCATCGTACTTGTGACGGCGCTTCTGCTCTGGTTTATGGTTAAAGAAGTTTGGTGGATTTAATGAAGAAAACCTTCTTGTTGGCAAGTCTTTTATTATTATTGGTCGTGTTGCTTACTTTAAAACAAGGCAGTCATCCGCAATGGGGTGCCTATCAAAAGGAGTATTTTGCGGAGCAGGCTTCTAAATTGCAAGTTGAACTTGGCACCATCAATGATGAGGCCGAGAAAATACAACGACAACAAGACATTGTAAATTATCAAAATCGTCAACCTGAGATCGTCAACCTTGTACTTCCAAATGGCAAGGTTGAACGGTGTCAAACTTGCCACCTGGGACTTGAAGAAATATCGAAATCCCATCCCAGTAATACGGTTGGCTGTGCAGTTTGCCATGGCGGAAATCCCCTGTCGCTTGACGAGACGACGGCGCATGCTCAAATGTTTGGAGGGGGTCATCCTGGGTCCTTAGAGGTTGCCGCTTTAAGTTGCGGAGGGACTGCGGGTCAGGGAATGTCTTGTCATACAGGAAACCAGGAACCAGCAAAAAATGAAGTTGATCTAGTGAAAACCTCCATTATGTCCACAAAAGCAGGAGAATTAAGCGTGGTGCGTATAATGCTTGGCTTAGACAAAACAAAAGAGGTTGATGGACTGGTCAAAGGACAGGTCGCTGCTCTTTATCCTAATCCTCTGCAGGGACGACCTCTTGAAAACGGTTTCGAAAAAGACTGCCTGAGTCAATGTCATCAAAGTGGAGGGAATATTCCCCTACCCACGAATCATTCTCAGCAAGAAACGGTTCAAGGCAATGGCTGTGAAGTATGTCATGTTTTGACCAATCCGACGCATACGTATATGGGTGAAGATACGACCATTAAAGCGAATAATACGGACCATGGAATGGTTCATCGCTTAACAACCCAGATTCCGTACACGCAGTGTAACCAATGTCATAATCAAGGTAGCCATGACCCGCTAAAAATGGAGTTCTCCGTTCGCCCGGATATGACGAAGGTTATAACAGACTGGACCGCGGGCTATACGACTTGGACAGATCGCTTGAGTGATTACTATTTACCCGGTGAAGTTTTTGCCAGGTGTGAGGTCAGTCTGGATTGTATAGATTGCCATACTAGGCAGGACGTCATGGGGGATAACAAGTTACACACATCACAGTATGATGCCGTTCATCTTCAATGTCTCGATTGTCATGGAACTAAGGATAAACTTCCGTTAACCAAGAAAGTTGAGAGTCTTAATGATCTTGCATTTGAAGAGCAAATAACGAATCCTCAATTTCCTGCTCTGAAAATAGGGGATGAACTATTGATGACGACGCAAGGCGAAGAGCTCCCGTTCTTACGTCAGAGTGAAGACCAATGGACTCAGACGAGTCGTGTCACTGGGAAAACGTTTAAGATACCGTTAGTTCTAGGAAGTCAGTGCAAGCAAGTCGCTGATGAACAAGGGGCGGATTCGTGCCATAAATGTCATGCTAGAACTGCTCAACACCCATAACTACTTTTACCATTAAAAGTGTATAAATAAGCATTAATGATTATTGCTTAAATTAGACTCTTTTCTTGACAGTAATAAACGGCGATAAGGCAAACGATTGAATGAGCAATAGTTGACATATAAGAGCAGATAGAATATATTAGAAATGTACCCTACCAGGGTATAAGGGACTGCGCTAACGGTTGGGGGAGGAAGGTGCAGACATGCCAGCGTTCATCTTAGAGAAAATGTGTCGGGGGTGTAAACACTGTGTCAACGCTTGTCCCGAACAAGCCATCACAGTATTAGCACATCTACCGGTCGTAGACCCAGCCAAGTGTACGGAATGTGAAACCTGTATTGAGATCTGTATGCATGGTGCAATTACTTTTAAAGCTTCAGAGGAGAATGAGGATATGAAGGAACAAGAACTTCGACTCCAGCTAGACGTTATATTGGCAAAGCTGGTAGATTTGAAAGCACGCTGGCCCTATCATTCGGTGCAAGCTTCAATGTTTTCTGAACTGGAGGAATTGGAAGAGGAGAGAGATCGTCTCTTGCACTCGCTTAAGATACCTGAACGTTCAGGGCAGGAATAGTAGCCATCCAGGTGGGGATACTATAAAAAACTTAAGAGGAGAATCATTTATGGATGTTAATTATGAGGTAAAAACCAGTAAGAGTTTTATTACTGCCGTTGAAGATTTGAAGAAACGATTAGTTGAAAATCAATTCGGTGTTTTATGGGAAGTTAATTTTAAAGACAAATTGGAAGAAAAGGGATTAGATTTCCATCAGAATTTTATGGTGCTGGAGGTGTGTAATCCAAAACAAGCCAAAGAGGTCTTGGATCTTAGTATTGAAGTCGGGTATTTTCTTCCGTGTAAAATGGTTGTGTATGAAAAAGAAAACAACGTTTTTATGGGCATGGTACGCCCTACTTCGCTGATTGGTATGCTGGGGAAAACAGAATTACTGAACCTGGCCTATCAGGTAGAAACAGTGCTCAAGAAAGCGCTAGATGAGGCAATTTAGACAGTTTTTGATTAGACTATAAGACAAGGCACCCTGTATTTCTGAGACAGGATGCCTTGCTTGTTATTAAAACTTATGTCCTTATTCTCACAGCTAATCTTTTATTGCATTCTGCAAGAATGAATTTAATTAAAAATTTTATTAGAGGAGGACTAATCATGAGTAAGAAGGTATTAATCGTTGGTGGTGTAGCGGGTGGGGCTTCTGCAGCTGCAAGACTGAGAAGACTCGATGAAAATGCGGAGATTATAATGTTCGAAAGAGATGAGTACATCTCCTTTGCTAATTGTGGGTTGCCTTATTATATTGGGGAAACCATCAAGGAACGAGAGAATCTTATAGTCCAGACACCAGAAAGCCTTAATAGCCGATTTAAGATTGATGTGAGAATTAACAGTGAAGTCATTGGAATTGATACTGTTAAAAAAATAGCGACGATTAGAAGTAAGCAAAAGGGTGTGTATGAAGAAACCTATGATTACATGGTTTTGTCCCCTGGTGCAAGAGCCATTAAACCTAATATAGAGGGGATCAACAACCCGAGAATCTTTACTTTAAGAAATATTCCCGATACTGATAATATTAAGGCCTATGTGGATAAAAAAGGGATTAAGACGGCTGTAGTGGTTGGCGGCGGATATGTCGGCGTTGAAATGGCTGAAAATCTAAAGCTCAGAGGGCTGGAAGTTACTTTAGTTGAAGCAGCTCCTCATATTATGGCACCTCTGGATACAGACCTTGTATCAATTGTAGAAAAAGAGATTTTAGATAAGGGCGTCGGATTAATCTTAAATGATGGAGTGAAAGCCTTTAAGGATCTGGACAGTTGTGTGGAAATAACCTTAAATAGCCATAAAAAGTTGTGTGCAGATCTCGTCATCTTAGCAATAGGGGTTATTCCAGAAACTGGATTTGTTAAGGATAGCGGAATTGCGCTGGGAGCCAGAGGTCATATTATTGTCAATGAAAAGCTGGAAACCAATGCTCCGAGTGTCTATGCCGTGGGAGATGCAATCGAAATTGTGGATTTCGTAACGAAGCAAGTTGGAGCGGTTGCTTTAGCAGGACCGGCAAACAAACAAGGCAGAATTGCGGCAGATAATATATCAGGCATAGGTAGCACGTATAAAGGAACTCAGGGTACTTCTATTATTAAGGTGTTTGGCTTAACTGCAGCAGGCACAGGAAGTAATGAACGAACTTTGAAACGCTTAAATGTACCCTATAAGGCGACGACCGTTCATCTGCAGTCGCATGCGTCGTATTATCCAGGTGGGTTCCCTCTGACTTTAAAGTTGATCTTTAACGAGGCGGGTAAAATCTTAGGTGCTCAAGGCGTTGGGGTTGATGGCGTCGACAAGAGAATAGACGTCATAGCGACAGTCATCAGGCTAGGTGGAACTGTCACTGACTTAACAGAGTTGGAGCTTTGTTATGCGCCACCTTTTTCTTCCGCCAAGGATCCGGTTAATATGGTGGGATATGTTGCTCAAAATATCTTAGCTGGAAGAGTGGACGCTATTACAGTGGAGGAATTTATGGCTTATGATCAAGAAAATACTCAATTAGTGGATGTGCGTACTGAACTAGAATTCAAAGGAGGACATTTTGAAGGCGCTCTTAATATTCCAGTAGACAGCCTTAGAGAAAGAATTGGAGAGCTGGATACGGATAAAGAGATTCTAGAGTATTGTCAGATCGGTCAAAGAGGCTATTACGCGTCAAGTATATTGACTCAAAAAGGATTTAAAGTGAAAAATATAAGTGGCGGTTATAAATCTGCTTCAACCTTGCCCGTAAAACCGAAAATTATAATTGATGTGGATACAACCACAAATTAAAAGTTCACTTTAATTGAACCTTCAATCCTTCGATAGTCAGAACGTATTTTTACGTTCTGACTTTTTTGTATTATAATTATGGTCTTGAGTCTCTGAATTTGTCATTAATCGTAAAAAGGTGATGAAACTATGAACTGTGATCTTTTGATAAAAGATGGCTTTATTATTGATGGCACTGGCAAGCCCGGATTCTATGGCGATCTGGCAGTAGACAAAGGGAAGATTATAGAAATTTCCGCCAAAATAGACTATGAAGCAGAGAGAGTTATAGATGCTTTAGGTTTAACGGTCTGCCCTGGCTTTATTGACCCTCACGTCCATGCAGAACTTACAGCTTTAACGAGTGGAAAGTTTGAAGAATTTCTACGACAGGGGGTTACCACGACGGTTAATGGGAACTGTGGACATTCCATAACTCCCTATGCATCAAATAATATCTATGAGTATATGGCTCAAAAAGGGCTTATTTCCAGAGAAACAAAAGAAAGAAATAAGCGGGCCGTACCTGCTTGGACTAATTTTGAAGGTTATATAGACGTTCTCAAGAACAAAAGGACCAACATAAATATGGCCTTTCTCCTAGGACATGGGACCCTAAGATGGAGCGTTATGGGCGGCTCGATTAATAGAAAACCGACAGTTGAAGAAGAAAATAAATTTGCGTGTTTAATTGAAGAAGGCCTAGAACAAGGGGCATTAGGGGTATCAACGGGCTTAACCTATAGCCCCAGCAAATTTGCAGAGACGGAAGAATTAATCAAGCTCTCGAAAGTAGTCAAGAAATATGATGGCATCTATGCCTCCCATATCAGAAGCTATCTTGGTATCCTCGAGGCTGTAAAGGAAGCTATAAGAATTGGTGAAGAGACAGGCATCAGAGTTCAGGTGTCCCATCTGACCCCAACTTGCCCGGAGGCTTTTGATGAAATACTGCAAGCGAGGGCAAGCGGTCTGGAAATTGCCGTCGATACGATTCCGAAGAGCAGCGGACATTTTAATAGAAGGGACAAGTTGCTTCAGTTTATAGTATCGTCGTCCTCTAAACTATTTGACCTTGATAAACATGGCTTACCAGAGGCCTTTAAGACCCCAGAGGGAAGAAAAAAGTTTATCAATAAAATTAGATTTAGAGATAATCTTCTGCTAGTTAATACGACTGATCCTCAAATGGAGTATCGGACCTTAATAGAGATTGCAGGCCAGAAGTTGGTGGAAGTCGATGAACTGATACTGAACCTCTTAGAAAGTGACAGAGATAAACTGACCTTCTGTCGGGGTGGGCTTAACAGGGACGATTTCCCGGGAAGGCCTTATGCAGACAATATAGCCAATAATCCACTTGTCATGGTTGGGTCAGATGTGGTATTTGGAGAACTAGATGACCCTTATGCCTGGTATGAAGTCTTTAGAAAAGGTGCGTTTCCTATATTTATGGATTTATGCAGGCAAAAAGGTGTGAGTTTAGAAGAAATTATCAGAAGGATCACCTCACTACCAGCAGAGCACTTCAGATTGAGTGATAGAGGTAGACTTACCAAGGGTAAAGCTGCAGATATAACCATCATCGATATGGAACATTATCATTATCCCTCCAATGATGAGATCGATTACAAAAATCCCTTGACTATGGCAAGTGGTGTTATATATACGATTGTTAATGGCAAAGTTGCGTTGAATGATGGGAAGTTAGAAGAAATCAACTCAGGGCAATTATTATCGAGCTATGGTAGAAAATTATGATATGGTGACTCAATTCTGGGAACACTTTAAGAAAGCATTTTACAAAAGGAGGACCAATAAAATGTCAGAGGATCTTAAAACCATTAAAAAACATTATGAACTGGCGATACTAGGATGTGGACCGGCGGGAATGTCAGCGGCCTTGAATGCGAAGATTCGGAACCGAGATTTCATCTTACTAGGCTCCGAAGTTTGCAGCCCTAAGCTCTCGAAGGCCCCACTCGTTGAGAATTGGCTTGGGTTTCCCGAAATAACTGGGGAAGAATTAAGACAACGGTGTTTAAACCATGTCAAGGAAAAGGAGATACCAATCATCTCGTTTAAAGTGACCAATATTTATCCGGGACCACCATTTACGCTGGTAGGCCAGGACCAATCCTTTGAAGCAGACGCTGTTATTATTGCGACAGGTGTATCAGTGGGTAAACTATTTCCCGGTGAAGCAGAATTACTGGGTAGTGGTGTTGGATACTGTGCAACGTGTGACGGGCCCCTATATAAAAATAAAAATATTGCCATCGTGTCATACAACCAAGAAGGGGAAGACGAGGCTAATTTTATGGCTGACTTATGTACCAAAGTTTATTATATTCCCTATTACACTGGTGACATCTCAAAGCTTGACTCAAGAATTGAGGTTAAAAAAGGAAAGTTAAAGAGAATCATAGGACCTGAAATTGTGAAACAACTTGACCTTGGCGAGGAGCAACTGGTTGTGGACGGTGTCTTCATCATACGAGATACCTTGCCTGCAGAGCAGCTGATATCAGGATTGGAGATGGAGGACGCAGCAATTAAGGTGAATCATAAACTGGAGACAAGTATGCCGGGTTTATATGCTGCAGGAGATTGCACTGGTCAACCGTATCAATTAATAAAGGCTGCAGGAGAAGGTGGAACCGCTGCGTTGCAGGCCATAAGATATTTGGATAACTTAAAAAATAGACGAGACACAGCAACATAGACATTCTGATCGAAACTAAAAAACCCGCACGTTTGCCCTTAACAGCAAACAGCGGGTTTTTTAGACTGGTTCTATAGTGCTTCTACTCAGAAAGTAATCATAGGACGCATTTATGCGTTAAGAGAGGATTCGTTCTAACACTTTTTTACCAACACTGAGAATTCTTTCTGGCAGAGACAATATACTCGGACTTTCATTAGACTTAGACGCTAATGTTTCATTATTTCCCTGTGAGTCATGACTCCAGGCTTTTGTTGAGGGTGTTTGTTCTGATTCTTGACATTCTTCATCAGAGTCTTGACAATCTGTCTCTCTGTTTCTAAATAGTCGGGCAGTGACATATTCCTTCTCCATTGAATTTCCTCCTTCATTTAATGAAAACTAATAAAGAGTTCATCTATATCAGGATATGATGGAATATGCGAATTGCCTTATGAAACCGCACGTTTGTCATAAGATGAAGATAACTGAAGTTTTGCACCCATAAAATGGGCCAAATTTTGGCCCGAAAAGATATAAAAGAACAGCAAAAATCCGCATGAACACTCGGTTTTTGGTATAATTAAGATGCAAAACCAAATAAACCAAAAATGAGGTGTTATCAT
>DASRMG010000002.1:0-6543 GCA_035648035.1 Desulfosporosinus sp.
TGCAGGACAGATAAACCCTTCAGGCCAGCGCAACCGTATCAAAAAGGCCGCACACGCAGTGTCATCAGGAAACATTTCCACGAATCCTCGGTATGTATTTGGGTAGTCACGTCCTGGTACCAATGCCAACTCTACAGCTCCTCCATTATGATAGAAGTTTATTCCTTGTATCATAACACAGGTGGAGCTAAGCCACTACCCCCCTTTAGGATTAAATGGTAAAGAGAAACTTTAATTATCTGAGGACTATAATCAAGGAGGAATGCTAATTATCTATTAATTTAAGACAGTATCTCGTTACTCTTATGTGTAGAATAGTGAGCCAAAGAAAATGGGAGATGGCCATGATAGTAACATTAGCTTTAGTGCTAATCGGACTATTGGTAATATTTATGTTCCGTAAATTTATTGGATTTATTGTACTAGCGGCGAAAGACAGCTCAGTACAGATGAGTAGGAGGCAAGAACTATGAATGAGATGACGCCATATGAGCAACAACAGTATCTTAAAGTCCAAGAATGGAAAGTGGAAGTACCAGGTGTTATTAGCAATGCCTTTGGGGTTCTATTAGAGCCAGTAGCATGGCTAATACAAAAGATTGTGCCACAAGCGGCAATTAGCGGTATTTTAGATTTTTCAAATTCTGCAGCTGAATGGTTTACTGACTCAAGGGATATCATTCGAGACGCAAAAGTAACCGAAATTATAGAACTGCGCTCAAAACATTTAGAACTCTCTGATAAATTAGCAGATGAAGTTCACAACTGGGCAATAGGCGTGGCGGTCGCAGAAGGGGCAGCTTGTGGGGCTGGAGGTATCTTAACAGCACCCATTGACATACCAGCAATTCTAACTATAGCATTGAGAACTATTCATAAAATTGGTCTATGTTATGGGTACCAATGTAATACAAAGGAAGAAAAAGACTTCGTATTAGCGATTATGGCGGAATCAGGGGCAAATACTATGGAGGAAAAGATTGCTGCGCTTGCTACGCTAAAAAACATAGAAATGACCTTAATAAGACAGACGTGGAAATCTATGGCCGAGAAAGCAGCCCAACAGCAATTTGGTAAGGAAGGCGCTATAATTGGTATTAAAAACCTGGCAAAACAACTCGGTATAAATATAAGCAAAAGAAAAGCATTAGCAGCTATTCCTGCAATAGGTGCATTAGTTGGTGCTTCTGTCAACGGTTGGTACATAAAAGAAGTTGGATGGTCCGCCATACGAGCTTTTCAGGAACGATGGTTAATGGAAAATGAGAAACTTATTGACATTAAAGAAGATATTTCTTGACTTGTTTCTATGTTGAATATAATAGTGTCTTGAATGTGGAGAAACAAAATCCCTGCTTCTCCACATTGGATAAACATCTTGCCAGTCTTTGATCGGTACGTGTTGCTTCCTGTAGTAGTAAGTAGCCTCTAGCACACCAACAATCCGCAGTACAAAGACTGCCTTGCATCCCCGAGCGAGGCCGCGCTTTTTCGTGCGCGCGGCATGGTCCGTCTAGCGACCCAGCATATGCCTAGCCAGTGTCTAGCTCTCCATCTTCAAACCTGCTAGCACTACACTGGGCCATAAATACTCAACAATCATATATAATAAGGTCTATTGGCTTCTTCGTCGTTCCTCGTTGGTACGGGTGCCGCCCTCGCGGCAACCGTACCGATCTGGCCATCGTAGTTCCTAGCCATGCATGACGAGGGGGACTTACCTCCCACGACCTTGTATTCGTCGAACTATCGAACCAACGTTTCATGGGGTTATTGTTCTATGCACCTGCTTCAAACAAAACATGACTGAGAGGACCAGGCTACTGCTCATTATTCTAGCAGTAATAATAGTAGCCTAGTCCTCGGCAACCGGTAGCTCATGCTCACAAGTCCTTAACCCAAATTACCCAAAAGTTGCCCTAGCTTGGAGGGCGCACCGACGCAGGATCTAGTGCCAGCCAAGCGGCAGCGAACCCTGGACTTATAACGCAAGCCATAACCCGTCCAAGACTTGCATGAAAAGGGGCGGGTCCCCCACCGTTCTTAACTGCCGTCGATCCAAACGTCCCCCTGGACTGCCGCTAATCATTCACCAGGATTACCTGCAGCAATTCAGCCAGGATGACTAGCAGACCAGCCCGGTCTCATGCCTCATCCACGTATGACCGACGTGGGAGGGAATTCGTGGCTACCGGCCCCGATCACGTATGACCTAGCGTGAGCGGGAATTCGTGAACGGACGGCCCGCAGGCCGAACCCGCTAGCATGCCGCGCTTTTTCGTCCGCGCGGCATGGTCCGTCTAGCGACCCAAAAAAATGCCAAAATGCAGTATACGAGAACAATGCCTAGTACAACTACCTGCACAAGGCATAGGTTTCATGAAAATTCATTAGAGGATTAGTGCTTACTCCCACGCCATCCCTTGCACCCTATGATTCATTATATATATGTACAAATAAGAACGATCGCTGTCACAACTTCTAAAAGGCCGTGGAAGCTATGAACGATCGTTAGCATAACTATGACTCAGGGAATTATATGGCAGCTGTCATTAGACAATAAGCGGCAAATAAAGCAGGGTATACTCTGACCGTCTGAACAAGCACGGCAGGCGCATCGACAAAGGAGGTAGTGCTGGCCGGGCGATGAGTGTGCACCCACCTGCAACGCACTCCCGAGCGGTCCATGACCGATGACGGCGCGCTTCCCTCCCAATTGCAGCATAACTGCGCGCTGAGCTCAGTTAGGTACTTAGGGGAGATCCACTGAGCGGCAACCGGCTTAGGACCAACAACGCATACGCGAGAGGACTGTGCTGCCGGCTCATTATTCAAGCAAGATGACTAGCAGCTCTGTCCTTTTTAATCGCTGCTTTGTTTGCTGCAGTATTAGACAATCAGCAATCGAGCAAATAGAACAGCGGACCTTAGCCGCTTACAGCGCATACACGAGCGGCCTGGACCCGAAACGTATACCCAAAAGGACCAGGCTGCCGCTCATAATTTAGACTGATACTATCAGCCTAGTCCTCGTTGACCGGCGGGGCACGGCAGGCTCTATCTAGCTCAGCTCATATTCGCAAATGTCTTGGGCTAAATCACTAAATCTTACAGTTTCATAAGGAAATGGAGTATCAACGCAAGGTATCATGAAACTAATATTCTCGAAATGGATAATATTAGTTAGAGTCTTTCTTAGTAAACTCAAATGCATACTATTATTGAAAACTTTACACTTTGAGTGTCTTTTTAATTGAGCAATATTTAACTCTCTATAAACTAAATCATATATTTCCTGAAAGTCACCATTCTTTGTATACAACTGGAAGAAGTTCACATCACTTCCATTGCACCATCCAGGTATCATCATACAATCGTCACCATAAAGGCCAATAGTTGTGCAAAGATCGTCATTTAAAGGTATCTCAATATATGAAGATATTTCCCCATCAACTTTTTTTGTCTCTCCTTCAATATTATTCATTTCGTATGCATCCATAAATTTAGCAGGAAATAATGTGATATAAGAATTGCCCGGATCTCTCAGCCATGTGTATATTCTCACATCAGTGACATTGGATAACTCATCAATAATCTTGATACATAATGCTAGGGAAAGCTGAAGAGCGTTCTTGTAAACGATCGTATTTTTTACAAAGCTTTTTTTATTGTCCAGTAAAAAATTATCTATGATTCCTCTGATTTCACTTAGATGATCTCCAGATATGGCTGCAGAGAAATGATATACTTGATAAAGACAGACTGTGTCGTTTTGGATTTTTCGGGCTTTATTATCTCCTTTAATCTTTTGTTCCGGCAACCACTTAAATAAGCCTAATGTTTTCTTAATGTATACCATTGCATCAAACACGCTCCTGGAAATAAATACAACTTTTTTATTTCTAGGATTTGAAATTATTCTATCTAAATTCTGTAAGTATTCACGATCAAGGAGGTTGTAAAATTCTTTCTTATTGGTACCAGTACTTCCGACTGTCGGAATATTAAGCAATTCCACAAACGATATATTCTTAGCATAACTTGGGTTCAACTTTAACTTAGCAAAGTTCCTATGGTATGTAAGACCGTCTTTGAAACACCCATGTTCTGAAATAAACGGGTGATGAATTTGCTCCTCATTTGTCTCCCAAAACTTTACTCCATCATCAAGATATTCTTTAATCAATCTAAATTGCTCTTCGTCTTTTTCTATATCTTCTGCAAAATTTGCGTCTAACCCTATGAAGATAATTTGAGCGACCTCTGGATTTTGGCCCTGATACGGTTTTTGTTGATATAAACGATTCAGTGCTTCTGATGGATGCTGTTTATAGATAAAGACCAATCCTTTCAAGCTCAAGTCCAAGTTGTGTTACTGAAATTATATAGTAGGCTTCGCGTTCTCTAGGCTATTTTTCTTTTTAAAATAGTAATTTCTACGATGTTTGCTCTTGTATTTTGGAAAGCTACCTTGCATGAAGGCTCCTACATCTGAACCTTGTGTCATAAAGTAATGATCTCCAACCTCAACTATCATTTCTTCTGGCTTATATTCTTTTCTATTCGGATCATTCATCCAAGCTTCACTTTTCTTAGCCGCTTCTTCAAAAGCTTGCGCTAGAAGATCATCATCCATTTGAAATTGAAGTTTTTCTTCTTCACTCATAATATAATATTCCCCCATATTCCTGTTCCATATATATAAAATCTCTTTGAGTGAGATGCCTTCACTAGTTGATTTATTCAAGGAGAAAAAAGTAATGCGGCTATTGTCTCATTTTCGGAAAATATTCCAAAGACCTCAATGACTTTCAGATATCCGCTCAACCGCTCCACAGATATTCCACTTTTCTCCTCAATATTCTTCCTTGTAAAGAGGAGTGGAAATCTATAAGCAATAAATATGGAACCTCCTTCTCCCTATGATTATAAGGTATGGATTGGACAAAATTTTGTAGAAATAGGAGCGCAAGATATTTGTAAGGTGTTCATTAATTTTATAATCGTCATTTTTACTAAAAAGCCAACAGGAGGATACGTCAGGACTTACTTCACATCAATTCACATCGAGACGGTTTTTCAACTCGCCAAGTAATTCATTTCTAAATACTTCCACGTTCTTCTTTCATTCCCTTCCAAGATAACGAAACTAATCCAATAATAATACGCACCTGTGATAAGCATATACAGAAGGATACCGCCAAACTGCCCTCCGGCCGAAACCCACTGGCAGACCGCACGCACATTCCCGTCCGTGCAGTTTGGTCCGTCCAGTGACCCAAAGAAATGCCAACATGCAGTATAAGAATACAACGACCTTCACTATACTTAATTCAAGCAGTATGATTAGCGGCACTGTCCCTTTAATCGCTGATTTTTTTGTTGAAGTATTATGCGGCCAGAAATCGAGCAAAGAAAACAGCGCACCTTAGCATGGCCCGTACAGTAGACTAGAAAACTGCCGACAACAATAACAAAAAACGAGCTTGGTAACCGTGTTACCCTACTCGTCCAGCGACTCACGATACAATTCTATTCAAATTAATCTAATGGTAAGACTTTGCAGGCATACCCCATAGTCTCTATCTGCTTGACTAAACCTTCCGACTTCGACAGTAGCACTCGAACGCTCAGGTATATATCGTGATCATCTATCGGGACACCTGGAGGTGCAGCAGTAGGTACCCCGCCGGCGAAAGCTCTGTAATCATACCCATAATAATCACAAATCCCAAGATAAAGCGCCTTGGCTATAGCCGCTGTGCTCAACATGATCCACTCTGCATCCAAGGCATTGTCATGGAAGCCTAGCTCGATCAGTGCCGACGTTGCGGAAACGCTATCGCCTACTTCAACCAGCGAACGGTTATACTTTACGCCTCGGTCAGCACCCGGAGAAAGCGGCGCTACCTGCTTATAGAGCGCCTGCGCCAAACGTTCGCTGTTAGTCTTAGGGCCATAGGCGTAGACTTCTGTTCCCACTCCGCCGCCTGCGTTACTGTGAATAGGAATATGAATATCTGCTTTAAAGTTATTAGAATCCTTCGCCATCTGATCAACGTCCATATCAGGCGTATTTCTCTTTGCTTCAAAGCGGCCATCTGTCGCCAGCAAGGGCATAAGGGCATCGGCGACTTTGTTCATTTCCCCTTCTTCTGTCCCGTAGTTCCCTATGCCTTTGTTATGCTCCTGACTACTCGGGCTAATGTAAATTCTCTTCAACTAGCTCCCCCCTGTTTTATGAATATTGTATTAAACAAAAGAGCCCTTCATTCGGTAGACCGACAGGGCTCGCTGAGACATACAGTTTGACGTAGACCACCACGGAATTAGGCCTTGATTACGGCAATGGCCTTGGCAAGTTCGGTGATACTGATTGTAAGTTCTCCTAACTTCCCTTCAATTCGCACCAACAAATAAGCACTTACGACGATCGGGAATCCAAAGTTAGCAACAAGTTTTAACATCTCCTCCATCGTTCTATCTCTCCTTTCGTGACACTTTTATTTGTGAATATGGCGCTGAGTTCCGACAAGTGATTAT
>DASRMG010000003.1:0-3578 GCA_035648035.1 Desulfosporosinus sp.
GGAATGGCAGAACGGCTTGCTAAATACCGCTCTTTTAAAATATTTATGGATATTTGTGTTAGGTGCGGTGCTTGTGCCGATAAATGCCACTTTTATATCGCCAGTGGTGATCCCAAAAATATGCCTGTTCTAAGAGCGGAATTGATAAGGTCAGTCTACAAAAAGTATTTCACGAAGTCTGGCAAATTTCTAGGACGTTTAGCTGGTGCGAGAGAACTTAATGAAGATGTACTAAAGGAATGGTGGTCTTACTTCTTTCAGTGTACTGAATGTCGTCGCTGTTCTGTCTTCTGTCCTTATGGTATTGACCAAGCAGAAGTGACCATAATCGGTCGAGAACTTCTGAATTTAGTGGGTTTAAACATTGACTGGATCTCTGGACCTGTCGCCAATTGTTACATGAAGGGCAATCACCTTGGTATTGAACCTCATGCCTTTAAGGGTAACATCGAGTCTATGTGTGATGATATAGAGGATATGACAGGAATTAGGGTAAACCCAACCTTTAATAGAAAAGGTGCTGAGATTCTGTTTGTGACACCGTCCGGGGATTATCTTGGTGAGCCAGGTATTTTCACCTGTATGGGTTATCTCATGCTCTTTCATGAGCTCGGACTTGACTACACATGGAGCACCTATGCTTCAGAGGGTGGAAACTTTGGTTTCTTCACTTCTAATGACATGGCAAAGAGACTCAACAGTAAGATTTACGCTGAAGCTAAAAGGCTAGGGGTTAAATGGATCATTGGTGGAGAATGTGGTCATATGTGGAGAGTTATTAATCAGTATCAGGATACTTGGAATGGCCCCGCAGACTTCCTAGAGGTACCAAAATCACCTATTACAGGAACGGTCTTTGAAAATGCAAAATCCACGAAAATGATTCATATTACTGAGTTCACAGCCGATTTGATCAAACACAATAAACTTAATCTGGACCCAAGTCGAAACGATCATCTGAAGGTAACCTATCATGACTCATGTAACCCCTCACGGGGCATGGGACTTCTTGAGGAACCCCGTGAGGTCATTAAGGCAGTTTGCAACAATTTCTACGAGATGCCTGAAAACACGATCAGAGAGAAGACTTTCTGCTGTGGAGCCGGTTCAGGACTTAATGCCTCAGAAAACATGGAACAGCGGATGAGGGGCGGCTTCCCTCGTGCCAATGCTGTAAGGTATGTTCAAGAAAAACATGGAGTTAACATGCTTGCCAATATTTGTGCTGTCGATCGTGCAGCGTTACCAGCCCTTATGGACTATTGGTGTCCTGGGGTAGGTGTGACTGGTACTCATGAGTTGTTGGGAAATGCGCTGGTCATGAAAGGTGAGATACCGAGAACTATCGACCTACGCGGTGAAGATCTACCTGGAAAGGAGGGAGATGAGTAATGTATAAAGGCGGAAAAATAATTGCTTCGCTTATTATCTTTGTTGCTTTCCTTACCTTCCCCTTCTTCTCTAATATGGGGAAAGCAAACGCTGGGCCAGAAAATCTTCAGGCTAGTCTTAGTCAACTTCAACTAGCAGGCAAGCAATGCGTTGAGCCAGCTGATTATATGAGGGCCAATCATATGCAACTACTCATTAAATGGAGGAATTCAGCTGTGCGGGATGGCAACACAGTGTATATCAATAGTCAAGGGAAGTCAGTCGATATTAGTCTTCAATCTTGTCTGGAATGTCACTCAACTGGGGCCGAGTCGAATCCAGTAGGAATGAGTAACCCGGAAGTAAGTACTTCAGATCAATTCTGTGTTTCATGCCATAATTATGCATCTGTAAAGCCAACCTGTTGGAGTTGTCATTCTGGGCCAGAGGGGGCAACGAAATGAGCATTAATAGAAGACAATTTTTAAGAAGAGCTGGTATTGTTACAGCGTTAGGACTTGGAGGCTCATTTGTTGTTATTGGAGCTCGCGGGAAAAAAGTAGATGCAGCATCTGAATTTAAACCGAGCCAACAAGGTCTGGTAGCAAAACATTGGGCTATGGTTGTTGATATGAGTAAATTCCAAACAGAAGATGACTTCAAAAGGGTCGTTGACTCGTGTGTAAGTATTCATAATATCCCTGACTTTGGTAATCCAAAGGACGAAATAAAATGGATTTGGAAAGACGATTTCGAACACGCATTTTCTGGTGGGGAAAACGAATATTTGACTGAAGATTTCAAAAAGCTACCTTTTACAATAATGTGTAATCACTGTGAGAATCCTCCATGCGTCAAGGCTTGTCCTACTGGAGCAACGTTCAAAAGGCCTGATGGAATTGTTGAGATGGACTACCATCGTTGTATTGGATGTAGATTCTGTATGGGGGCTTGTCCCTTTGGAGCTAGGAGTTTTAATTATAGGGATCCAAGACCTTTTATAAATCCCGCAAGCCTAAGCCCAGATTATCCGACCCGAACTCAGGGTGTTGTAGAAAAATGTACTTTTTGTGTGGAGCGATTGGCAGATGGGTTAATGCCAGCCTGTGTAGAGGCTTCAAATGGTGGACTAATATTTGGCGATTTGGATGATCTTAACTCTGAGGTCCGAAAAATTATTAGTTCTAAATTTACAATTCGACGTAAAGCCGAGTTAGGCACCCAGCCGAGTGTTTACTACCTAATGGGAGGTGACGACCATGCTTGAAAAAGCTCTGACAGGTGGTAAAAGATACTGGGCGTGGATTATCTTCCTGCTAGCTGTGATCGCAGTTGGCTTAGTGGCTTACTTCAGACAGTATAATTATGGTCTAGGACTAACAGGTATGAGCAGGGACGTTTCTTGGGGCTTGTACATTGCACAGTTCACTTTTCTGGTGGGTGTTGCTGCCTCTGCAGTTATGCTTGTCACTCCTTATTATCTTCATGATTTTAAAAAGTTTGGTAAAATGGTCATTCTTGGTGAATTCTTAGCGATTTCCGCTGTGATCATGTGTATTTTGTTTATTTTTGTAGATGTTGGTCAACCAATGCGGATACTGAATGTTCTCCTGTATCCTCAGTTACATTCAGTTATGTTTTATGATATGTGTGTATTAGTTGGTTATCTTGTCATAAATATTGTCGTAGGCTGGACTACTCTCGGGGCTGAACGGAAAGGAACTCCTCCACCTAAATGGGTTAAACCTATTATTTTACTTTCAATTCCTTGGGCGTTCAGTATTCATACTGTGACAGCCTTCTTATATTCGGGTCTTCCAGGCAGAGCTTTTTGGATGTCCGCAATAATGGCAGCTCGTTTCTTGGCATCTGCTTTCGCTGCTGGCCCAGCGCTACTTATTTTGCTGGTCTTAATTGTGCGAAAGGTAAGTAAATTTGATGCAGATCCTCCGGGCGTTGGGGCAATCCAATCGCTAGTTAAAATTATTAGGTATGCCATGATTGCTAATGTCTTCTTCTATATTTGTGAGGTGTTCACAGCATTTTATAGCAGTGTACCGGAAGACATGGCCCCCTTTAAGTATGCGTTTGTCGGACTTGATGGACATGCAAGCCTTGTTCCTTTTATGTGGACAGCAACTATTTTAGCCTTTGTAGGGATCGCCTTACTTGTGTTGCCAACGCGTAAGAATAAAATACTCCTTCCT
>DASRMG010000004.1:0-10635 GCA_035648035.1 Desulfosporosinus sp.
AAATGTTTTTGCGATCGTTTATAATCTTACTAATATCATTCTGAGAGATACCTGTTATCTTAGACAAGATTAATGGTTACGCGACTATTTCTGGTACTGGAATGTTAGGTGCTTCAGGAGTGTCAGTTCGCCTCCGCCATTGAAGCACCTAACAGTTAATTCGATGTTGCCCCCATCGTTTTGAATGTCGTTAATAACAACTTTATCAACGTATTCCTGAAAGACTAGCTTTCTATCGCCGTCATCGGCGGATAGGAGCTGGTCTTTTTTGGCGTTAAGTACTTTTATGAGAATTGACTCGTCAATCGTTTGAGTGTCAGCTATAACATTCATTTTTACGAGCTGTGATTCAAGAAATGTTTTCTTCTCATTCGATTCACTTATCTTTTGGGCATACAAGTGTTTTTCCGGTGTTCCTTCGCCGATCAAATCCAGCCAATTATTTATTTTAAGCGCTAGTTTATTAATTTCCTTTTTTATTGGTTCTATTTCACTATTAATATTCCTTTTTCGTTCCGAGTAGAGTTGTTTAACCCTATCTGCTATTTCTTTCATGCTGTGGTCATTGAAGCAAGTCACTACTAATTTTTCTGTAACCAATTTTTCTAATATGTTTTTATCGATCCCTTTATTTCCGCATTTCCCCGAACATTTGTAATATGCGTAGTGTTTTCCGCGGCTATTATAGCGTTCACCAAAGTAATTGGAACCACAACTACCGCAAGTAACCTTTCCACTAAGCAGATAAGTTTCTTTCGCAGTCATGCTTCCGCCTGTTCGTTGCCTGTCTTTCATTAAGGAATTCACCCTTTCCCATAGTTCAACTGGAATAATGGTTGGTATCACACCAGGTATTATTGTTTGTTCTTCTAAGGGTTTTTTAGTGTGCCCGTTTCGCTTTCCTTCCGCGTCTTTCTTAGTCGAAACGTCCCAAGCATAATCACCTTTGTACTTTCGGTTATAGGCCCACGTGTCAAAACTGGTTATTTTAAACTTATCCCCGGTATATGTTCGAAATCCTTCAGCGTTAATTCGTCTAGCGATTTCAGCTAAAGGTATGCCAGCGATAACCCCGTTGAAATACATTTGGACTGCCTTATACTGAGTCTCATCAAGCTCATACTTTCTAGTGATAGGATTGACCTTTAAACCATAGGGGGCGCGGCCTCCATTGTGTATCCCAACTTTAGCGTTTTCTTGCAATCCTTTTCTAACTTCACGTGCAAGGTTCTTCGAATAATATTCCGCCATACCTTCTAAAACAGATTCTAGGATAACTGACTCTGGTGAATCATCTAGTTGCTCCAAAATGCTTTCGAGCCGAACCTTATTAACTTTTAATTTTCTCTTATAGGAAGCTGAGTCATACCGGTTACGAGCAAACCTATCAAACTTATGTACGATAACTACGTCGAATAGACTAAGGCTGCTGTCCGCTATCATTTGCTGGAAGCCAGCCCTGTTATCTGTGGTCGCAGTTTTGGCTTCGTCGGTATACACGTTCGTAAGAACGTAACCTTTATGTTGGCAATATTCTTTTACAGCACTAAGTTGCGCCGTAATGGATTCTTCTCTCTGATTGTCTGAGCTATACCTTGCGTATGCTGCTGCGCGAATTGCACTCATGTTCAATACCTCATCTGATTCATAGTTAGTCTTCAAATAGTTTGAGTACCCCAAGAGGATCAAAGTAAATGAGATAGTTTTCCCATTCGGTGTATAAACCATATTTCTCTTTGTAATGATCGATGGCCAGGTCAAGAAAATCTTCGATCACTTCTAAGAATTCAGCTAGCTCATAACGGTTTGAGATCCCCTCTCTAGAAGCTTCAACAAAGCTCTTTAGGGGGATTAATTTTTCATACCCCCAATTCTTTGCTCGTTTTTCCTGCTTAATGCTTGTGGTTTTCTTCTGATCGAGTATGTCTCCAGATGACGTGTGGTAATGCCCCATCTCTTCTGCAAGAACACATACCTTGTCTGTATGCGTGGGTAATCCTCGGTTGAGCCAAATTATATTGTCCCCGTATAGACCCCTGATCTGAGATTTCATGGGGTTTTCGGATACTACGACGTTTAGCCCGCTTGCCTCATTAAGAAGTTTTTCGTATTGCACGATGTCACCTCAGCTTTTAGCGTTCCGTTTCGAGAGTACAAACTCTTTAAACCGTTCGATATCTGTTAGTTCTTCTTCTGTCCATTCATTCCCGTCGTGGTGGGCGGCGAGGGTGGTTATGTCGTGTCTTTTGTCATAATAAAGTTTCAGGGCTTCCTTGAGTGTTTCTAACAAGTCTTTTTTAAACCCAGTTGTCACAGGAAATTCCGTGAGTAAACCTATCATTTCTGTTGGGCCCAAATCGAGAGGGACATCCCAATATTCCTTTTTTAGCTTTTCTATCTCTGGAGCCAAAACGACAAGAACATCATCTGGAAAATAGGATTGAGTTCCAATGTATCTGGATAGATCTTTGATTGTACTAATTATTTCTTTGTCAAACCCTGTGTTTAAAAAATCAAGCGATACGCCGAAACAGTCAGCAACCTTTTGCAATCTATCGACAGAAGGAGAGCTCTCATCCCAGTTATAGATCGCCCCATTCCCAAAACTAAGTTTCTTCTCAAGTTTTGGAATAGACGTGCCAGCTTTTTTACAGAGAAACCTTATATTTTCCACTAAGCTCATATTGGACACTCCTTAAAATAAAACTTGTTATTTCGGTTATAGCTATTGACTAACCTTGTGTAGTCGGTTATTATTATCTCAGTAGCTTAGATAAGGGCAAAAAGGCAACAAAAAATCAGAAGTCACGCAGATCCATTTAAAAAATCGTTCCCCAACGAGTTTTAACTGGTGTATTTCTTATACCCAATATTAGAATATTTTCTGTTGCTTGTCAATATCTAAGTTTACTATTTTTAACAAAAACATTAGGGAAGGAGGAATAAAGCCGCCATGACTATAGTTGAGCGTATCAAAATCCTTTGTAAAGATCACAACACATCTATACCAAAGCTGGAAAAAGAGTTTGGGCTTGGTAATGGGGCTATTTATAAGTGGGATGTGAGTCGTCCAACCGTCGATAAAGTTCAAAAAGTAGCCGAGTACTTTGGCACGACAATAGATTCTTTAGTGCGTGAAGCTGATAATCCGCTGCCGGAGAACCGTGAATCATTTAATAAGGGTTCATTGTTAAAGTTAATTAGAGAATCGGATATGAACGTCGGCCAGGTTATCAACGTGTTAGATCAAGTTAAATCAGCGGTTCTCGATGAAACGCTGGTCTCGACGAAACGCTGGTAGAGAATTAATTCTTAATTAACCCGATGGGTGGCGAACCAAAGATGAAAAAATACCCCAAATTAACAGTTACTGTAAAAATCGTATCACATCCAAACCCACAGCAAGCAATTGACTTGGCGGCAAATTTATTTCTAAAGAATTTCTCGAATGAAATGGAACAAACCGTAGCTAGTGAAAAGGCTCAGTATTCATGAAGAGCCCATTTAGAAACACCAAAAGGGAGCGTGATCCCATGCCAACTCTCAAATTCCCCACTCTGAAAGACCGCGAACACATCCACAACCTAATTAACCACTATGCTCATGGGAAGTGTAGTCGCAATGACTTAATGCGCTGGATAGCTAACATCATCGAAAAATACGGTATCCAACGCATGCCCATCTTCGGCTACTCGGTGCGGATCCTTCAGTATTACAAAGACCTCCCCATTATATCCATCGAGGGCGCAAAGGTAGTCGACACTTGCCCTGGGTGCAGTGCGGGTACCAACCATGCTAGATACTTACGAACAGAAAAAGAGGATCTTCACGGTACCCATGACATCGTAAGCGTGACCTGTCTGGAATGCGGATGCGTGTACATGATCTCAGCGCCAAACGGCAGGGAAAGTAAAGCTACTTAGAGTGGAGGGAGGTTGGGAACTATGTTGGCGACAGCTGGTTATCTTATCGTGTATTTTGCCGCGGTAAAGCTTGCTAAGGAGGTAACTAATAAGGTTATCGGGGCACGAAGAGTTTAGTGGCCTAGTTTGTGAAAACGTTGGTATGAGGGGAGGTGGAAGAAATGGCAAAGTTAGAAACAACAATTCATATTGCCGATATTGAAGAGGTAAAAGCTGTACTAGACTGCACTATTAAACTCGTGACTGCAATCAAGGAATGTAATTCTAATACTAACTCTGGGTTACCGCTTGAGCTAACAGCTCCATATCACAGCCTTGTGTCAGCGATTGACAGCCTGAAGGAAACAAAGTAAAGCCGCTACTGAAGTCGAGTTCAGAAACGGCTAGAAATTACTAGAATCCCATTTTTTTGACGTAATACTCTTCAGCTGCTCTTGCTTGCATGTCTACCCATTTGTCAAAGTCAGTTGTTTCAGAAACGTGCTTATCGAATTGATCGTCTGGAATGGCCGCGAAGTCCTCTGGGGAATTCACAACGAATCCTCCACCTTTAAGAAGCTCTTCGAATGATTGGAATTTAGTGTGCTTGCTCATGAAATCCGAATTAAACAATTCATCAAAAGATACTTGCCTTTCTCCAGATAGTTCGTTAACGTCCGATTGAATTTTTCCCAGCTTTTTCTCGAATTCATCAAAACCAGTAATTTTCATTCCCATATATTATCGCCTCCTCTCGCATCGACATTGGAAGTCCGAACAACTTACCATTTCGACAAAAGAGAGGGAAATCCTGTAAATATTTACAAGAAGGCCGAACGAGTTAGCTAGTTTGTTTGTGAAAACGTTGGTTAAGTGAGAGGAGGTGAAACAATGAAGGACCAAATCGCCAATATAGACCAGGCGCTTGACGCGATATCTGAGATCTCTAGGTCACCACGTACTAGTTGGATTACAAAAGGCAGCCGGGCAAAGTCGAATGGGAACATTGAAATATCTAGAGGGCTGGCGAAAGAGTTGGCAAGTAAAACGCTCTGCTTTTATCAGGTAGTAGGACAGCTCACGTATGACCCGTTTTGCAACTGCAAACAAATAGAATCTTTGCTCCTGAATGCGGTCCAAGAATTACCGGACGGGGATACAGCTGACGAGTTGGAACAAATCACATTTGCTCATTGCCCCTCGTGCGGGAAGAAATTCGAGGACTAAGTTGAGAGGAGGAACAACATGCAATTAGCAGTATTTAACGCCGTCTGTGACGTGGAGATTGGAGACGAGGTCAGGATCATCTTCACCGGCGCTACCACCGAGATCGTTGATATCAGGACCGTTCACTACCTAAAAGATCAGAGGGTTGAGTTTGAATTCAAACTGGCAAGCGTCCCAGGACTTTGGTATACGCGCAAAGGTTTTGAGTATCCCGTTAGGTTGGAACGCGAGATCGTTACCCCATCTTTCAAATGGGTCTTGCCAAAAACAACTTTTGAGGGCTGCGCAAACTGTGGTAATGAAGTTGAGATTCCAGGTAACGAAGTGTCGAAATGCCCTAAGTGCCAAGCCGAGATATTCCCGTGTACGACCTGTTATGAACAAATTGATGGAGATAAGGTCTGCGACTGGGATGAAGGCGCTGGGTGCTGGAGATTCCCGAAAACTTGAGAGGAGGTGAAACAAATGTTAAAAGCAATACGCAAGCAGCTGCTCAAGATCAACTGGATCAAGCGCGAGGTCGAGGTGTACAAGCTAGAGCAGATCAAGAACAGCAGCACGATCATTGGGGCCGGCTAATGGGCAGTGGATACACCGTCCGAAATATCAAGCCCTTGAAGCTGGAGCCCTTCGACACACTGGGGGTTGTGACCGACGATGGATTGCTCGAGGAATGGCAAGGTGGGAAAGTTGTCGCGCGAGGCGTTACTCAGGAATGGATTGACTCAAATCAGTGGGGAGGGACACGACTTTGAAAGATGGTTTAGTTCTCTTTTATGTAAAAGATGGGACCATTCTTCCTGTGGCACTAACTCAGGAGCAAAGTGACACATTCGACATGTTAATGGGCATCATGCCAGGAACGATCAGGGTTATTGATAAGCCTCAAGGAACTGCAATTAACCTCATGGACGAAAAGAAAAAGCCCTCCGCGCCAACGGAGAGCCCAATGGAAATATCTCAAGAACATTGTACCACGAGAAATAATGAATGGACAGCCTCTGACATTCTTAGGCAGGAGGGGTAAAAGGTGTTATCACCCCCGTGTTCGCAAGTAAAGATCAATTACTATGCCCTGGTGGTTTCAATCCTCACGACATGTATTCCCGAGACGGCTTTTGAAAGACTCCAAAGCGATAAGCCAGGCAATGTCAGTAATCAAATCACGGATGCGGATTATGACGACATGCTTAAACTTCGTAAGGAAGGCCTCGTTTACAGGGAGCTCGGCGAAATCTATTGCATGAACCCATCGATCATTCACCGGTACTTAAAGAGATTTAAGAAGAAGGGAGCGTGATCACGTGTTAATTCCAACGTGTCTCTGTGGACGAGCAATGCAGTTTGAACCAAATGAAACTAAGACCTTTTGTAAGGCTCCTGGTTGCGGTGTAGTTCAAAAACTTGGGCCGGAAGGCTATTGGGCAGAAGGTTGGTGGAGAACCGCGTTTACCCCTATTTTCACTAAGCTTAAGCTTAATCATTATCAAAAGTATATGAGGTGGAGAAATGAAGCAAGGCAAAAGACCCACTAGAGCGCAGAAAATTAGACTGAAATTATTGAAATTTGATCCGTTGAATTGGTTGGTAGTTAAGGATCTTCCATCATGTTTTCTAGTTATCCATCGGGTATCAGGTAAAACGCGAACACTGGGAACGAGAAAGGAGTATTCAGTTGGATAAACTTGATTTAGAAGTCATTAGCGCACTTAGGGAATTAGAGGTTCCAGTGCATCTACTGGGTTATGAATACATCAAAACTGCGTTGAATGTCCTTCGCACAGACCCGAGTACTATTCATCGCATCATTAAGGAACTTTACCCGGCAATTGCAGGCATACACAACACCAAATCCTCAAGGGTTGAGCGGGGGATCAGGCATGCACTAACCTTTGCTTTCATGGATTTAGCGGTGCTGAAGAAGGTCATTGGAACATCTAGAAAGCTAACCAACAGTGAATTCCTTGCAACGCTCCATGAAGTAATCATGATCAAGTTGGCTACAAATCCAGTTCTGGTGGAAGTGGATAGGAGGGGATCACACTGAAAAATTCATTAGGCGATTTGAATAATCATCTATTCGCCCAGCTAGAGCGCTTGGGTGATGAAGAGCTCAAAGGGGAACAGCTTCAAGAGGAAATGGAGAGGGCAAAAGCGGTAAGCCAGGTTTCCATTCAAATTATTTCTACCGGAAAGCTAGTACTCGATGCAATAAAAATGAAAGATGAATATTTGGGCGGTGACATCAAAAGGATGCCTGCCATGCTGCGTGAATCATTTCTGCCAGCAGGGGAGTGATTATGGGCAATTGCAAATATAGCTCTGAACATATCGAATTTATTACGGCTAACATCAAAGGACGAAGCTTCAAGGATCTAACGACAATGTTCAATGAGCATTTCGGAATGGACTTAAAGGTTTCGACGATGGTTTCGTTATCCGATCGACATGACCTGCATAATGGTCGTGACACACGGCTGAATAAAGGCTATGAACTTACGCAATTCAAAAAGGGTCATGTGCCCTTCAATAAGGGCAAAAAAGGCGTTGGTGGGTGGGAACCTACTCAGTTCAAAGCAGGTAACAAGCCGTGGAATTATAAACCCCTCGGCTCGGAACGGATTGACGGTGAAGGTTATGCGAGTATTAAAATTGCAGATCCGAACAAATGGAAAACTAAACATACCATTATTTGGGAGTCTATAAACGGACCTGTGCCAAAAGGAAGCGTGATACTTTTCGGTGATGGTGATAAGCAAAATTTCGAAGTTATTAACTTGATCCTTGTTTCTCGAAAGCAGCTTGTACGGCTAAACCAGCACAACCTGATTAAAAGTGATACTGAGCTAACAAGGACTGGGATTATCATAGCTGATATTTATAACAAAATCGGCGAGAGGAAGAAAAGGTGATTAATGAATGAAGATGGAGGAGTTAAGGTCAAGCGTGCCCCGAAACAATGTTGATCCATTACCCCAAGGAGAGACAAAGCCCTGTATGCGTGGCACGCTGGATAAGGCCCACTACGACCTTACTGGAGAAATCAAGATGGTGGAAGAGTTCCAGGTGTTTGTGCCACCTGTTGTCACGGAGGCAGAAGTGGCGGCACAGAAGATGGTTAGGAGGAGACCGTTTATTATGTCAAATAAGCCGAAAAAAGAAGACCTTGAGAAAGATCTAAGAGCAGGATTACCCATTGCGGATATTGCTAGAAAATATGAATCGACAGTCATGACGGTCCACAACTGGATTAAATCTTACGGGTTAGCTGGGATACGGGGAGTTAAGAAATCGAGGGATGAGCCAGTCGTGACACCAACTGTAGCGGATATTGAGAGGGTGTGGAAGACCGTTATTACGCCAGATACCGAGATGGTCCAAGAGTCACCTCCGGATGAAATAGAACAGGTCCACGCTGATGATCAGATTCAGGAGTCACCCAAGGGTGTCCACCCTGACCGACACCCTTTCGTCGCGGATCCAGAGCATGAGTTTCCGCCCATACCGGAAATAGAACCGGTTGAAGAAACATTGGAAGAGATCTGGTGGGGTGTTGAGGCCAAAATGATGGCTGCGCAAAGAAAGTATGCCGAACAAGCTGACAAGGATTTCAGAGCGCATTTAGTTGATCTGATCCATGCAGTTACCAATGGTCGGGGAATCTAGGTTCCATTAAGAAAGAGGAGGAAGTCATTTTGCAAATCACTGTTACGCTCCAAGCCCCAGAAATAGCCAAAGCGATCCATGCCCTAGCGAAAGCCCTAGAGGTAAGCGCGCAAGCAACCCTATCTGGGAAGAATGCTCTCGCAACTACAATGACCGTTCTGGCTGATGTCATCGAGGATACTACCAAAGTTAGTGCTCCGGATGTTGCACCAACGCTTGCGCCAACTGCTCCCGCTGAACTAGCGCCGGCAACCCCTGCACCTGCACCTGCAACCGTTCCAGTAGCAATGCCAACCTATTCAATGGAGCAGTTGGCTGTAGCAGCCACACAGTTGGTCGATGCTGGTCGCAGGACTGAACTCGTAACACTTCTTGCTTCGTTTGGTGTTCAAGCCCTGACGGTCTTAGATAAAGATCAGTATGGTAACTTTGCTACCCAGCTAAGGGCGATGGGCGCCAAAATATGAGTGCGCACGCATTACTAGGAGCAAGTGGGGCCCACAAATGGCTTCGTTGCACTCCGAGTGCTCGGCTGGAAGAAACTATGCCAGACAGTACAAGTGTTTTCGCGGCTGAGGGAACTTTAGCCCACGAGATCGGGGAATTAAAACTCCGGAAAGCATTCGTCGAACCAATAGGGCCCAGGGCTTTCAGCAACAGATTAAAAAAGCTGAAAGAAGAACCACTGTATCAAGATGAAATGTTGCACCACACGGATACCTACTTAGACTATATATCCGGAATTGTACACAGTTTTAAATTTCCGCCCTACGTCGCTATTGAAAAGAAACTTGATTACAGTGCCTACGCTCCCGAGGGCTTTGGGACTGGTGACTGTATTGTAATCGGCGGCAATTCGCTGACCATAGTTGATTTGAAATACGGAAAGGGCGTTCCTGTCTCAGCCGTGGAAAATCCCCAAATGAAATTGTATGCCCTTGGGGCTTACCTGGCTTATTCTTTCCTCTACCCACTAGAAACGGTGAAGATGGTTGTTGTTCAGCCCCGACTCGACAGTATATCGGAGCATGAAATATCCGTGGACCAGCTTCTAGAGTGGGGAGAGAGTATCAAACCTCTAGCCCAATCAGCCTTCAAAGGAGAAGGCGAATTCATAGCCGGTGACCACTGCCGATTCTGCAGAGCGAAAGCACCCTGCAGGGCAAGGTCCGAATTTAACACGGCGCTTGAGGATTTCAAACTGGCGAAACCACCACTCATCTCAAATGAAGAAGTGGGCCAAATCCTTCTAAGATCTCAGGACCTAGCCAAATGGGCGAAGGATCTTGAGGAGTACGCGCTTAGTCAATGTGTACGGGGCAACGAGATACCAGGCTGGAAAGCGGTTGAAGGACGTAGTACCCGGCATTTTACGAATCAGGATCAAGCGTTTGAAATCCTTCAAGCAAATGGGTTTGGGCGCGCAATACTCTACGAGTGGAAGCCACTCACGTTATCGGCCACTGAAACTCTAATCGGAAAAGCGAAGTTCAAAGAACTACTAACTGAATACGTCGATAAGCCACCAGGGAAACCGACTCTCGCATTGGAAAGCGACAAACGAGAACAGATCACGCGTTCAAGCGCAGAAGAAGATTTTAAAACGAAAGAGGTAATTTAAAATGGCAAATCCACAACAAGTAGTAACAGGTAGAGCGAGACTCAGCTATGCACACTTATTCACGGCTTTTGTAAACCCAAATGGTGGAGATCCTAAGTTCAGCACGACGATCCTTGTGCCTAAGTCCGATGTGGCAACCAAGCAAAGAATTGATGCCGCTATTCAAGCAGCCATCCAAGCGGGAGTGTCCTCGCGTTGGAACGGTGCGCGTCCTCCACA
>DASRMG010000005.1:0-91937 GCA_035648035.1 Desulfosporosinus sp.
CTGGAGATGAACCCCGGAGCGCTGACAGAGGGACGCGAAAACTGCCGCGGATTCTGCATCGGTTGTGTAACTTTGATTAGCACTGATTTTAAGTACTGGACCTCCATTGAGGATGGGGTGATTAACTGGATCATGTTTTTCTATGGCATTGGGGTGAAGAGCATGGGCCATGTCTGCTGAAATCAAAAAAGATTGTGACAAGGCCTGGAAATAGGTTTCTCGGTCTTGTTTTTGTGCTAAAGTAATTCTTTCTAGAACATGGGCTAGAAAAGGAGAGGCTGCGCCTTGTTTGGATGTGCTTCCACATTCTTCATGATCAAAACAGGCCAGAACCTGTGTCGGCAAAGCGGGCTTTGCTTGGGCAAGAGCGCAAGCTCCAGCATGGATCATGGCTAAATCATCAAGTTGTCCACTTGAGATAAACTCTTGTTGAAGTCCCACAAAAGAACCTTTCTCGTAGTCATGGAGGAAAAGGTCAAAGTCTAAGATATCCTGTGGTAAACAGTCCAGGGCTTCAGCAAGGTAATGAATCAATAGCCCTTCTGTTTCTAAACCGTCTGTGATTTGTGTCAATAAGGGAAGCATGTCTTTTTGTCTATTTAAGGCGAATCCTTCATTGACTTTTCGGTTCATATGAATTGCAAGATTGGGTATCACGAGTAATGGTCGGTCACTGCGGAAAAGCCTGATTTGTGGGGTGAAGGGAGATTGCCCACGCAAAACAACCCGGCCAGCTAAGGATAGTGGGCGGTCCAACCATGTATTTAGAATAGGACCTCCATAAGTTTCCACATTTAGTTTTATATATCCCCCGACCGATATTTCAGATAAGGGTTTAACTCTAAAACTGGGGCTATCCGTGTGTACTCCAATAAGGCGAAAACCATTCAAATCTGGCTCACCTTGCCCTATGATGAACGCAATCAAGGCAGAATTATTTCGAGTTACAAAATACTTTTTTCCTTTAGTTAAGGACCATTTCTCTTCCAGTCTCAACTCACGGAATTCTTGAAGAACTAACATCTTCTTGACACTTTCTACCACATGAAAGGAAGAAGGACTATCATCAATAAAGTCAAGTAAATCTCCAGCAAACTCATGTTCCTCAGTTGTAATAACAGATTTTTTCATTACTTACCTGCCTTTCTTATACACAAATAGATCAAATTATTAATATAATGCAAAGGATATATATTCGACCTTTGAAACCACATTCCTTCAAAAGTTCCGTCATAAACTTAATCCCAAGGTCATAGATTAACTAGTCAGGTGGTTTGACGTAAAATATGGGTCAGTTTCGTGAAACCTTCGGTAGGAAAGAAATTGTTAGAAATATCTTATACCCCCTTGTAATTTATGCTAGATGGTATATAATTAAGGTCTAACTAAATTGAAAGGAGAAGTAGATCTATGACACAAAAGGAACAATTAATGATCAACGCGATTTTAGAGTCCATTGGATTAGAATCAATTCAGTCTACACAAACTCAAAGGCAAGTCCACGATGAAGGATAAGTAGTTACAGAGAGGGAGCGGTATTTTGACCCAGATCCTAATCCTATATTGTAACCTAATTAGCTTTAATCCATTCACAAAAAGCCAAATTTAAAAGCGAGTTTCTTAACAAAATTTAAGAAGCTCGCTTTTATACTTGGATTTAATTTAAATATAGTAATTAATATGATATAGGATGGAGTGGAGCCACTTATGACATTGTCAGTACTGGGTATAGCCTGTAGTCCACGACGCAATGGAAACACAACGAGCTTACTTTTAGAAGCGCTAAACACTGTCCAGTCAGAGGGGCATAAAACTGAACTAGTTTATCTTTCAGATCTGAACATTAAACCCTGCCAAGGCTGTAATGCTTGTTCTGCTAAAGGGATATGCGTCATAAAAGACGATATGCCCAAGTTCCAAGAAAAGCTGATTCAAGCAGATCGGATTATTCTTGCAGCTCCTATTTATATGATGGGGTTGAATGGCCAAGCAAAAATCATGATTGACCGCATGCAAACGTTTTGGGCACTCAAATACATCCACCATCAGTCTTTCAATAAACCAACAGGTCCTGAGCGAATGGGTCTATTTCTCTCTGCGGCTGGAACTAATAAATTAGATGTTTTTAAATGTGCGGAGCGCTCCATTCAAACGTTCTTTCATATGTTAGACATCACATACGTTCAGCCCTGTCTCTATAGTGGGGTTGATGAAGCCGGGAAAATTAATGAACATCCATCAGCCCTTGGCGACGTGCGCTTGGCCACAAAGAGTAGGATATTATCCTAAGGTTCCACAGAAATGCTTGTCTAAACGCCTAAATATTGTGATATAATAAGAGTAGATTGTATTATGGAAAGGAACTGTTTCTCATGCTGCAAGCGTCAATGTCAATGAGTGTCCCTAAAATCGCGATTGTAACAGACAGTACGAGCGATTTGGCTCCAGAAATGATTAAGGAGTTTGGGATAGAGATCATTCCTTTGCACGTTGTGTATAAAGATCGAGAATATCTCGATGGGATTAATATTAGGCCAGATGAAGTTTATGAAAATATGTCCATCGAGGTTCCTACAACCTCTTTACCTTCACCGTCTGAAATTACTAACTTATTTAACCGGCTGAGGGATTCTAAGGTCACACACGTTATCTCAATACATATTTCCAGCGGCTTAAGTGGAACCTGCGAAACAGTATGTCAGGTTGCCAATGAGTATAAAGGCATGGTCATCGAAGTTCTGGATTCAAAAGCACTTTCCATGGGGTTGGGTTTTCCTGTTCTGGAAGCTGCCAACAAGCTCCGTAACTCAACAGATTTTCAGGGCGTGATTGATGTTGCGAAGACAGTCTCACAACAAATAAAACTTTATTTTGTGCTTTCGACACTAGAATATCTTAAACGTGGTGGACGTATTGGGTACGTTTCTGGTACTATTGGTGAACTTCTAAATATTAAGCCAATTATTTCCGTCAATTCTGAAGGAAAATACATCACTACTGCGAAAGTCCGCGGAAGAGATCAATCTCTTAAAAAATTATATGAAATTTTGATGGATAACACCAAGGATGGACGCTACAATGTAGCAATCGTACACGGCGGCGCTGAGCAGGAAGCTCGGAACTTGTGGCAGAAAGCTCGCGAACTCCCCAACATAAATGATTTATTATTTAACCAGATTAGCCCAGTAATGGGGGTTCACACAGGCCCTGGACTTGTGGGGATTATTATCTCTCCTGTTATCCCACCTCAGTCTTAGACTGAGGTTTTTATTTGTTTAGCCTTTTCGATGGTGAGATTATAGACTGCTCTACAAGGGGATGGTACCCCGGTACTTATGGGGAAAATACTGTTAAGGAATATATAAGGAGGCAAATTATGATGAACTTTCAAGAACGCCATGAATTGTGGTCGGAAAACCTCTACTTTGATCAAGAAACTAGGCAAGAACTTGCTCAATTAACAGATATGAAAGAAATAGAGGACCGCTTCTATATGGATTTAGAATTTGGTACGGGCGGTTTAAGGGGAGTTATTGCAGCTGGCACTAACCGTATGAACAAGTATGTCATTCGTAAAGCGACTCAGGGGTTGGCTGAGTGTGTCTGTGATCTTGGACCAGAGGGCATGAAGCGTGGGGTAGTTATTGCTTACGACTCGCGCAGATATTCACCAGAATTTGCGCTCGAAGCAGCGTTAATTCTTGCTAAGAACGGAGTTAAGGCATATCTGTTTGACGCATTGCGTCCTACTCCCGAGCTTTCTTTTGCAGTGCGTCAATTGCATGCTATAGCAGGAATAGTTGTGACCGCTAGTCATAACCCTAAAGCATATAACGGCTATAAAGTGTACTGGGAGGACGGAGGACAGGTGCCTCCAATGAAAGCAGACCAAATTCTGGCTCGTATTAAAGCAAGGGAAAATTGGCTTGGGCTAGAACCTATGGAGATAGAGCTGGCTAAGAGTAGTGGCTTACTCGAAATCATTGGGGAGGAAATCGATCAACCTTACCTGGCTCGTGTGCTTAAACTAGCTCTGCACCCAGAGCTAGATGGAGAAAATGGGGGAGACCTTCGTATCATATATACGCCTCTGCATGGAGCGGGTAACATACTTGTACGAAGGGCTTTAGCTGAACTTGGTTTCAGTTCAGTCGCCGTAGTGCCTGAACAGGAATTGCCTGACCCGGAATTCACGACGGTTCCTTACCCAAATCCAGAAATTCCAGCGACATTCGAACTCGCCAGGAAATATGGGACAGAAATGCAGGCTGATCTTTTATTGGCGACTGATCCTGATGCAGATCGTTTAGGTGTGGTTTTGCGTGATCGGCAAGGAGATTTTACACAGCTCACCGGAAATCAAATTGGCGTTCTGTTAACTTACTATATACTATCTCAAAAAAAGGCCTTAGGGATCCTTCCAGATAACGCAACGATCATTAAAACAGTCGCCTCTACCGATTTGGCGGATGCGGTTGCCGAATATTTCAAGGTACGTGTAGAAAACGTACTAACTGGGTTTAAGTTTATAGCCGATAAGGAAAAAGAGATGATAGAAGGAGGATGGGGAACCTTCCAGTTTGCCTTTGAAGAGAGTTATGGATATCTTGCCGGTGATTTTGTACGGGATAAAGACGCCATTATTGCCTCTGTTTTGTTAGCAGAAGCGGCTCTTTATTATCAACAGGTTGAAGGACGTAACCTCTTTGAAGTCCTTGAGAGTATTTATAAACAATTTGGATATTACGTTGATGACCAAGAGTCCATTGCACTTGAGGGCATTAAAGGCAAAGAAGAGATCGCGAAGATCATGGATTCACTTCGTCATGAAGAAATCCAGGCTTTTGGTGAGGTTAGAATTGCAAAAATTGATGATTATGAACAACGAATTGGTAAAGATTGTTCGACAGGATTAACCTATCAGCTCACGCTTCCCCAATCGAATGTGTTGAGATTTTCCTTTAGTGGTGGTGGATTCGTAATGGTACGCCCCTCTGGAACTGAACCCAAAATTAAATTTTATTTTTCCGTCAAGGCAGCTAGTCTCACAGCTGCAGAGGGTACTCTTAACACGATAAAAGCGGATGTTATGCAGCGTATAGCTCAAATACGATCCGTCTCTCAGTGTTGATAAACGAGACGTGGTTTGCTATCGTTAATCCGCAATCCGCCAATGGTAGAACGAGGAAACGGTGGCCCGAATACCTAGCAAAATTACGAGAGGCCGGATATCTCATTGATTTTGCCTATACGACAGAGTCAAGAGTGGCAACTCGAATGACCCAAAGCATCTTGAAGGCCGGTTATACTCAGATTATGGCTGTTGGGGGAGATGGGACCATGAATGAGGTGGTTAATGGTTTCTTCTCTAACGGTCAACTGATTAATTTTAAGGCTGAGCTTGCTTTCTTTTCTCATGGCACTGGCGGAGACTTAATTCGCACCTTGCAAATTCCTCCAGGCATTGAGGGTTTTCTGGAGGTCTTAAGACGGGGGCAGAAACGATTGATTGATGTCGGAGAGGTCCTCTTTCAAGACGAACATTGCCAGCAGGTTCACCGCTATTTCGTCAATGTAGCGGACGTGGGTTTAGGCGGTGAGACCGTTGCTCGTGTCAATAGGCAAAGCAAACTGTTAGGAGGGAAACTATCCTTTTTGATTGGTTCAGTGCTGAGTATCCTTAGTTACAGCAACAAACTGATGAACTGCAAAATAGATGGAAAGCTGGTCTATAATGGACGCCTAAACAGCATTATGGTGGCGAATGGCCGATATATAGGCGGGGGAATGATGATTGCGCCTGATGCAGAGCTTGATGATGGCTTATTTGAAGTGGTTTGCTTAGGCGATTTTTCCAGTCTAATGCTCTTAAGATATTTACCCAGAATTTATAAGGGAACACATCTCGAAATTCCAGGTGTCACAGTACATCGTGGACGCTCCGTTGTCATCACCACCGTTGAGAAGGTTCTTCTTGATATCGACGGCGAACAACCGGGTCAAGCACCACTCACTTTCAGCCTTCATTCTAAAGCACTTTGTCTATGGGGATAAAATGTCTGACCATTATTGACCTTCAGGATAAAAAAGATTATAATTTAGTTGTCAAGGAAATAATACTGGAAGCTATCTGAATCTAAAACTGGCAGTAGTATTAGATCTCTTTGAAACATGCACATGAGTATATGGGGTGAAAAAATGGATTTTAAAGATTATTACGTGAGTCTCGGTGTGAAACCAGACGCTGATGATAAAGCGATCAAGAAAGCTTATCAGAAGTTAGCAAAGAAATATCACCCTGATGTTAATCCGGGGGACAAAGCGGCGGAAGCAAAATTTAAGGACGCTATGGAAGCGTATCAGGCGATCAGCGATCCTGGAAAACGTCGCAAATATGATGAACTAAGGCAGGATTATCAACAATGGAAATCCCGCGGAGGACGTGGAGATTACAATTATGACCGTTGGCAGTCTAATCCAGGAGGGGGAGGCGGGAGTCAAACCCATAACATGTCCCAAGAAGATTTCTCAGAGATGTTTGGTGGCTCTGGAAGAGCTGGCGGCTTCGGAGGTTCTGAAGGGGATGGTTATTCCGATTTCTTTTCTACCCTCTTTGGTGGGGGAGGTGGACCAGGTCGCGGTTTCGGCGGAGGATCGACTGCACGACGTCCACGAGCTGGACAGGATCATGAAGCTGAAGTCCAAGTGACCCTTGAAGAGATCTATAATGGAACAACACGCCTCATCAGAACCGGGGAAAAACAAATCGAAGCCAAAATTCCCAAAGGAGTACGCACAGGTTCTAAAGTACGGCTTACAGGTCAAGGCGGACCAGGGATTGCTGGTGGTCAAAGTGGCAATCTATTTTTAAAGGTTACCGTCAGTTCGCATGCTCGATTTGTCCGTGATGGAGATGACTTGAGGGCAAACATTCCGATCGACTTCTACAAAGCCATTTTAGGTGGAGAGGTAAGTATCCATACTTTTAGCGGAGAAGTCATTCTCAAAATTCCAAGCCTTTGTCAAAGTGGCAAGAAGTTTCGCTTAAAAGGAAAAGGCATGCCAAATTTAGAAAAACCTCTTCAACACGGCGATCTATTTGTAGAATTATCCATTGTTCTACCGGAAAACATGAGTGAAGAAGAGATTAAGGTTATTCGTGATCTAGCTGATAAAAGATCATGATTCATCTCCCAACTTGGCAAGGGCAAGAAGGTGAAGGACGTTGCCTAGTTACACTTATGCTCACTGATACCGGTCATGGACTTCATGGACTTCTGACGGGAGGGGAAAAACCGCATGTTGGAGGAGTAGTTCTGGCTATTCCCCGCCTTAGTCTTAGCGGTGAGGGGTGGAGCTCCGATGTATACATTACACCCGTTCCTGGGCATAAGGACGTTGACGTTGCTAGTACGGTTGCTAAAATGCTGGCCCGTGAATTTCGCTTACCGGTGTCCATCACTGCCGGAATTCATTCTGATCACCTTGGTCTGGAGGAATTGAGCCACCTAATTTGCCACTGCACGACTCTGACCACGAGCGCAATAGCTTATTTTAAAAGATAAATTACCTTGGAAATGTCCAATCCTTGTGAAACTGGTTGAGTGGCGTTGGAAAGATTATGGGCTCTCACACCGAGTTTAAGGAAAAAGCTACGAAAAGTGGCCGAAACAGCACATCATGCGCTGCTTAGGCCACTTTTCGTGGTATTATTTTAAAGATAATTTACTTCTTTTCCATCTCGTGAAGTGTATTCGACCTATCACTGTCATAGGTTTAGTTAAATTTTATAACCATGAATAATCTATACTCTTTTTACACATTATAAAGCTGTTATGTAATTAGTTTCTAAGAAAAGGAGGAATTCATAAATGCAAGTAAATGATATGGAAATGAAAAAGATTCTCGACCAAGGTATGGTCACAAGAAGTCTTATTGAAACAGAAACTGCCATGAAAAAATGCCAAATGTATAATGAAATGGCACAAGAAGCAGCTGTAAAAGGGTTTTTTAAAGAACAAGCTAAAGGGTTAGAAGATGTAGTAGGGTTTTTCAATAAAGGAATGACCGAACTTAAATAGAAAGGGGACCTTCAGATATGAGTCAATTTACCGACTTAGATATGCTTTATGATTATGAGAAAGATGCAGCCAGTGCTGCAGTTGGATACTCAATGCTTGCTACTCGTGCTCATCATAGTGATTTGAGAAATATATATTTACGCTTATCCAACGAGGCGAACAATGCCCATAGTAAGGTTAGCAAGCTAATTAATTCAAATGGTGGAATAGCCTAGCACAATACTGAAATAAAGAACCGAGAACAATTATAAATTGTTCTCGGTTCTTTATTTCCACCAACCAAAGGTCATCTCCTTGGAAATTTGTGTCAAGAGATATATTGACGTCTCATTAATCCAAAAGAATTGTTGACCAAACCAGACAACTCCCTTTTCAGAGTAGTATTTCAGAGCAAAATCTTCTTCCACATGGTAGATAGAAGGTCCCCTATGTAAAGTGAAATATGTTACCTTTTGATTATCCAGGAGGAGGGAGGCTTGTTCTTCAGACGAAAGGGGCGTTGAACGTTGTAAGCCGTGCATCAATTCTAGAATTTTACCTTCGTTAGTGTAGTATAAAGGATGAAACGGATCCTCGGAATTAATCATTCCGATCATATTCATCGCATGAGGATGAAGCTCGCGATTGGGGACATCGAGTGTCGTGAAAGGGTCAATCCAACTTTCTTGATAGACTGTGGGTCCCCAAACAAAGCTTGCACTTATAACCACAACGCTTAACAGAAGTAAAATTTTATGCTTTAGAACTTTTAGTAGCCTCATTTTACATGACAAAATAAAACCAGAAAACGAAAACATCGGCAACCTCCTTAAGTCCGTGAATAAAGCAACTTACATCAGGTGGAATTTTAAACTCCACTCAATGTAAGTCTAAGATATCCACGTTCACATGTACGATATTTTGATTCACCCTGCCAGTTGACGTGATCTATACTGTAACGTTTTCCGTCTGATCCGTTGAATCGCGTTATCTAGAGACTTTGGAGGGAGCCCAAGACGTTCAGAAACTTCCCGTTGTTTGAAGCCTTGTATGAAATAGTGTTCGAAAACCAGACGTTCAAGGGTGGACAAGTCATTATTTATGGCGCTAATCATAGATCTAGCTTCGTCATTGGCAACAACCAGGATCGCTGGATCCTCAGCGTTGGCTAAAAGAGTAATAAAACTTGTTTGCTCTGACTCTGAAATGACATTGTTAAGAGAATATGCGTCATTTAAGTTGACGTGTTTTTGACGGGTATACTTTCTTAGGCTATCAATGAGTTTGCGTTTAATGACCATTCTCAAAAAATGAAGGAAAGGAATGTCTAAGTTTAAGTCATAAGACAATACCGCTCTATAAATTGCAATACGCCCTTCTTGTATCAGGTCATCATAATCTGCCCTTGGTAAAAAATATTTACAAGCGATCATGCGGACTTCAGGCTCATAGTGTTGAATAATTGAGTTTAATGCCTCTTTATTACCTGAGCACGCTGATTCTAGCATAGCTCTTTCGTTGTTTAGGGATCTTATATTGGAAGGCATAGCAACTCAACTCCTTGTCAAAAAATAGACACAACACATACTCCATGAGTCTATTAAATATTATGCCTTTTGACAAGGTTTTTTTTGTGGACAATCCTCCAGAAATTACAAAGGTATGAGATTCGTGGTTTTAATCACCTTAGAAGGATTTAAGCAAGTTAGCGGTCTCAATTGCAGTCATAGCTGCGTCAAAGCCCTTATTTCCAGCTTTTGTTCCAGCACGTTCGATCGCTTGTTCAATACTATCGGTCGCCAAAACTCCGAAAATTATGGGAACCCCGGTTTGCAAGCCCACATGAGAAATTCCTTTAGTCACTTCATTACTGACCAAATCAAAATGAGGCGTGGCACCGCGAATTACGGCACCCAGGCAAATGACCGCATCATAGCGTTTAGAATTTGCCATTTTTTGAGCCACCAGAGGAATTTCGAACGCTCCTGGGACCCAAGCTAGTTCGATATCATCTTCAAGTACCCCATGTCGGCGTAGCGCATCAGTAGCACCACCGACTAATTTACTCGTGATAAATTCATTAAAACGTGCAGCAATAATTCCAATCTTAAGACCTTGAGCCAATAAATTTCCTTCGTAAGTTTTCACAGATCATCTACATCCTTTCGTTCTCGAGTTCACTGATCAATTACCTAAATAGCTACTGGACGATTCTAACGAATTCCCGTTAAAATATGTCCCATTTTTTCTTTTTTGGTACATAGATAGACTGAATTTTCAGGTTTGGGTTGTATTTCTATAGGAATACGTTCCACTACTTTCAAACCATATCCTTCGAGACCCACAATTTTTCGAGGATTATTAGTCATTAATCGAACTTTGGAGATTCCGAGGTCCGCTAAAATCTGGGCGCCTACGCCGTAGTCGCGCAAGTCTTCAGGAAACCCTAGGGCGAGGTTTGCTTCGACCGTGTCTTTACCTTCTTCTTGAAGTTTATAGGCCTTTAGTTTATTTAACAATCCGATTCCCCGACCTTCCTGACGCATATAGAGTAAGACCCCCCGGCCTTCACATTCAATTTCCTCCAGCGCCGCCGAGAGTTGGTCTCCGCAGTCGCAGCGCAGAGAATGGAAAACATCTCCGGTGAGACATTCGGAGTGAACTCGGACAAGTACTGGTTTACCATCATCAACGTTTCCTTTGACTAAGGCTAGGTGCTCTTTTTGATCGAGAATGCTCAGATAACCATAGCCACGGAAATCTCCATACTCAGTGGGCAGGTTAATTGTTGCTACCCTTTCAATCAGTTTTTCTGATTGGCGACGATAAGCAATAAGGTCTTTAAGCGTAATAAATTTAAGGTCATGTTTTTTAACAAATAGAAATAAGTCAGGTACTCTTGCCATGGTTCCGTCTTCATTCATAATCTCACAAATGAGTCCAGCTGGTTGAAGACCAGCTAAACGCGCTAAGTCTACTGAACCTTCCGTGTGCCCAGCACGAACTAATACTCCACCTTCTCTGGCTAGAAGAGGGAAGATGTGTCCCGGTCGGTGCAGGTCAGTAGGTTTACTGTTAGGGTCTGATAGGATTTTAACCGTTTGAGCACGCTCAAAAGCAGATATCCCTGTTGTGCTTTCCACAGAATCAACACTGACAGTAAACCCGGTCCCATGAGGATCGGTGTTATTTGACACCATCGGTTCGAGTTGTAATGCATGAATTCTGTCTCGAGTCAAGGGAGCACAAATCAATCCTCGTCCATAGGTTGCCATAAAATTGATGGATTGCGGGGTTGCCATCTCAGCGGCCATCACCAAATCCCCTTCGTTTTCACGATCCTCATCATCCACCATAACGATCATTTTACCTTGTCGTATATCTTCTAACGCTTCTTCAACGGTGTTAAATGACATTTCCTTCACTCCTTTAAAATTTTGACGATTAAAACAAGCACTAAATAAATCCGTGTTCTGCCAAGAAACCTAGAGAAAGATCCTGTTTGGTAGGACTAGAGGCTGTGTTCATTCCCATAAAGCGAGCAACATACTTGCCGATAAGATCTGTTTCCAAGTTGACGCTTGCACCAATCCCCTTTATTCCTAGTGTGGTTTGCTCAAACGTATGGGGAATCAGAGAGACTGTAAAATAGTCGGATTCCACATCAATCATCGTGAGGGAAATTCCGTCAATAGCAATCGATCCTTTAGGCAACATATATAATAGAAGGGTAGGGGGTGCACTGATTTCATAAACTTGAGCGATTCCCCAAGACGTAATTTTGCGAATTTCCCCTACACCATCAATGTGCCCGCTGACGAGATGTCCACCTAAACGAGTTTGCAACTGTAACGCACGCTCCAGGTTAACACGACTGCCACTTTTAAGTTCTGCAAGATTTGTCTTAGCCAACGTTTCTGCCATGACATCCACCGTGAATTCACGCTCGCTTTGCTTAAGCACGGTCAAGCATACACCGTTGATGGCGATGCTATCTCCAATTTGTGTTCCATTAAGGACTTGTTTCCCCTCGATAGTAAGCTGCCCAGACTCTGGAAAAAGACGAAGGGCACGGACGACTCCCAGTTCTTCTACAATTCCAGTAAACACGTGGATCCCCTCTCTAATCTAGCGCAGTTAATGATGCGCTAATAATGTCATTACTCCTTTTGAGCTAGATAACCGGTAACATGAAGATCACCCGAATGCATATCAATGTGAAGGTCTTGCAGAGTGATAGCTTCAGCCATACATTGAATATGCAAACCAGAAAGGGGAGAAGGTCCCATTCCCCCAACCAGTTTGGGTGCAATAAAAAATTCAATTTTATCAACATGTTGATGTTCAATAAGCGTGCCCGCCAGTTTACCGCCGCCTTCCAGTAATACACTGGTCCAACCGCGAAGAACCAGATCACGCAACAGTTTCTCCAGTGGAACATGCCGAAGTGTTTCATATTGCCACACTTCAACCCCTGCCAGTAGGTTCAGACGTTTTATCTTCTCTTGAGAGGCGGCCTGAGTTGTAGCAACAATACAAGGACTATCAGCAGAGGAGGTGAGTACTTGCGCATTTTCGGCAAGACGTAATTGACCATCGATGATGAGTCTAACAGGGTCTCGTCCGTTAGGAAGACGGCAGGTGAGAGCCGGGTCATCCAACATGACGGTTTCACTTCCCACTAGAATAACATCATATCGATCACGGAGCTGATGGACATATTGCCGTGAAATTTCTGAACTAACCCAGCGTGAATCCCCTGTTTCAGTGGCAATTTTACCATCTAAAGTCATCGCGGTTTTGTAAACGATAAAAGGTAAACCTGTCGTTATAGCCTTAATAAAGACTTCATTAATTAGCAAAGCCTCTGGAGACAAGAGACCCACGTCCACCTGAATTCCCACCTCCCGTAAACGAGCAATTCCACGACCAGAGACCAGCGGGTTGGGATCTTTCATGGCGACGACGACTCGTTTAATCCCTGCTCCGATCAGTGCTTCTGCGCAAGGTGGCGTTCGTCCAAAATGAGAACATGGTTCTAAGGTAACATAAGCGGTAGCGCCACGTGCCAGTTCTCCCGCAGCACCGAGCGCATGAACTTCCGCGTGAGGAGTCCCTGCTTGCAGGTGATAGCCTTCACCCACGACCTGTTCGTCCTTGACGATGACACAGCCAACTAGAGGATTAGGACTGGTTCTTCCCATAGCTTTGATAGCTAAATCAAGGGCTCTTTTCATGAACATCTCATCCTTAGGATTTGGAGAACTTGATTTTTGCATATAAAATCCTTTCTACTCATAGCGTCTCCCAAAAACCGTAAAAGCATAAAGGAAACTTACTGAGATGTTTAATAAACTACACGACTCAGAAAACTTAAATAAAAAAACACCCAAGTTTTCTCTAGGTGTTTGGCTTAGAAGTGACAGCTCAAAAAAAGCGTAGATACGCCTCATTCTACCTGTTCCTCTTCTCATCCAGACTTTACTGTCGGCCCCGGAATGACACCGGGTCTGCCACATGGCTCGCGGGCTTTACCGCCGGTAGGGAATTTCACCCAACCCCAGAGGAATATTATTGTTTATTAAATTTATTCTAGTTTACTCCAGACTAATAATTTTAGCAACCCTATAATTTCCCATGCAAAGAGAGGAATTCTTCGCGCAATAAACCCATCAGAATAGCATCGTGATAGTTGCCCGACACAAAGCGAGCTTCACGTTGGCAACCTTCAATTTTAAAACCTACTTTTTCATAAGCCTTTATCGCCCGTATATTTCCATCCCAGGTATCCAGCGAAATCCTGTGAAAATTCCATTGAGTAAAAAGGTAACGCGCAAAAACGATTAAGGCATCTGTTCCATAGCCTTTGCCCCAATAGGTTTTATTACCGATAACAATAAATATAGTCACAGATCGAGAAGGCATATTGATTTCTTTAAAACCTATAGTTCCGATGAGCAGGTCGCTTTGATCCAAAATAGCATAGCGGTAGTTATCTGGCGAACCGTCGAGAAACTTTACTTCTATTTGATCTTTACTTTGAAGCGTATTCATAGGCCAAGCCCCACTGGACCATAAATTCACCTCTTGATCATTATACCATTGATACATTGTATCAATATCTTCTTCTTCAATGGGACGTATTGACGTTCTTTGACCTTTTAACATTTAGCAGAACTCCCTAATAAAAGTCAAGTTAGTAAGATGTTATAATGCTATCATTTTATCATTAATTTTAGCACAAAATCAAATTCGAGAATAACTAATGTACTACTTCTAACTGAAAACTCGTGATACCTTGATGGAACCATGTTATTGACAAAAGTAGGGATTAAACATATAATTGCAATAAGAAGAAGAAACAGTCTGACTTAATTTTCTTGACTGAATCGCTCTTTGAGTTGTGATCCGAAAGCGTTAACTAAGTGGGTCATACCGGGTGTTTCCCGTAACAGAAACACGGATATTGAGAAAAAGATTTCTCCGCATCCGTTTAGATGGTTTGAGATCGGTCACTTCTCATAAAATGAAAGAAGTTTATTTTATAGGAAGGTCAAGACAATCTCACACTAAGCAAGGCGATACCCCAGAATGTTTTCTGTCCTTCTAGAGGATAGAGGGCTTTTTTTATTGCCCATTTTAGATTAGATCATTGATAATTTATACAACTGAAGGCCAATGAAGAGAAAAAGTGCATTTAATTTAAATGTCTAAGCGAGTCCGCTGGGCGTGGAAGCCCATATTCAAGCTTAGATTATGCTCACTTAATAAAGTGGGTACTTGTCAAATAATATGTAATACCATAGTATTAGGTTAGTTGTTTATTATGTCTTTACACAGGAAAGTGGGAGGCTGGATTTTGGTTAAGTGGGTAAGAGTTCTGTTAGTAGAGGAAGGTAAGGCTCCAGACATTTGTGAACTACCTAATAACCTCAAGGCTTTAGAATTGACCGTGCACGGCTATCTAGAAATGATAGAGATTAGCCGTTCTGGATGCGTTATTATTTACAATGGCATTAATAAATTTACGGAGAAACCCGCTACTAGGGCGGACCTCATAGGGACGTTTATTATTGCACGTGTTATGCCTCCAAATCTCGCATCCCTTAGTGATCAGGATATTGAAATCCTTGCCAAAGTTTATCAATAGCGTTTAATAGAATAAATAAAGGGTTTCCAGTTAAGGAAACCCTTTGATGTCAGTGGTCGGGGCGAAGTGATTCGAACACTCGGCCTCTTGGTCCCGAACCAAGCACGCTACCAAACTGCGCCACGCCCCGTTTTGTAAGAACGAGCTTAATATTAACAAATCGCAGTGATACTGTCAACTATTAATTTAACAGACGTCTATTATGCTAGAGGATTGAGAGACAAATTAAGAATTTATATATGTTCATATATATAAAACATAGTGGAATGACGACTAAATATCGAGAACTTGGTGACTGTTATGTCGTAATACAATCGATTGCTAACACTTTATTTTAGGATTTAATTACTGCATACTCAGCGACACCATGGCTTTATATAGAAGAGGGAGAGATAAAGATTGAGAAAAGTTGGAATTGTTATGGATTCTACAGGATATTTAACAAAACATATCCTAAAACAATTTCAGATTAAAGTCGTACCTCTCAATGTTAATATTGGAGATGAAAATTTTTTTGAAACAGAGCTATCTAATGTTGTATTTTTTGAGAAGCTAAGTCATATCTCAGGGTTATCATCAACCTCACAACCTTCTGTCGGGGTATTCTTGGAAACCTATGAATCTTTATTTTTAGAGGGAGTGGAGGATATTGTCAGCATCCATCTCTCATCCGCCATAAGTGGGACATTTCAATCAGCCAAGATGGCTAAAGACTTAGCCTCCAGCCCAAATATTCACGTCTTTGATTCCAGGTCCTCTGCACTGGGTCTTGGTGTTCTAGCATGGGCTGCAGCGGAGTGGGCGAATCAAGGTCTAAGTGCTTTACAAATCATGATAGAACTTCATAACTTAATACAACAAACTGAGCTATATTTCATTGTTAACACACTCGAAAACTTACGAAAAGGTGGACGCATTGGTGGAGCTGCAGCATTAGTCGGTACTTTACTTCAAATAAAGCCAATTCTTTATTTTAATCAACATGCACAAATCGATGTTTTTGATAAAGTCCGTTCGCGTTCTAGGGCCTGGCAACGTGTGTTAGAGGAATTAAATCGTGCGCTATCTTCTGGAAAACGTTACAGAATATGTATTATGCACGTCAATATACCTGAAGAGGGAAACGCGCTACTCTACGAACTGAAGGCTCGTTTTCCAGAACATGAAATTTGCTTGTTTGAAGCCGGAGCTGTTATTGCGACTCATGTCGGGCCTGGTGCTTTTGGTCTAACGTTTCATCCTTGGCCGTTGCTTTGAGTTTAATATTATATATACCTACCTCTATGTGCAATAACTATTTTTAATGGTATACTGTTATTAGTTCAATGTCCAAGTTTCTATTAAATTGTAGCCAATTTAGTATGTATTCTCAATATTTAGAAAATAATTCATGTGAAAAATATTACAAGCCTTAAAAAAGCAGGTATTTTTATTTAATAGGCGAATAATATTATAGACAAGCAATTAAATTTGAATTAGAATGAGTATATTGAAATATTCAAATAATTTAAAGCTTATCAATATTTCTATATCTAAGTTAAATATATAATAAACAATTTTAACACAGAAGGAGTGCAGGCTCATTGAAGATTGCAATCTCTGGTAAGGGTGGCGTAGGAAAAACTACGTTCGCAGCAAATTTGGCTCGTTGGCTATCAAAAAAAGGTATTACTGTTTTGGCAGTCGATGCTGATCCAGATGCTAGCCTTGGAACTGTGATGGGAATTTCTGATGAAGTGCTTGAAGATTTAAAACCTATTGTCGACATGAAAGCTCTAATCGAAGAGCGAATGGGTGGAAGTGGAGCATATTACTCGCTGAATCCCCATGTGGATGATATCTTAGATGACTACAGTGTGACCATAGGAACTCTCCGGTTTTTCCGCATGGGGAACATCAAGGGAGGCGGCACATCTTGTTATTGTAAGGAAAACAGCTTTCTTCAAGCCTTAGTTAACTCGCTGATTCTTGGAAAACAAGATACTGTTATCTTAGATATGGGCGCTGGTATTGAACAACTTACCCGGGGTACAGCCCAAGGTGTTGACGTGCTCGTTATCGTGACGGAGCCTTCAAAAGTCAGTGTACAAACCGTGAAGGTCATACAAAAACTTGCGCTTGAATTAGGTATCCCGCGTGTCGTGGTCATAGGCAATAAAGTGCGCAATGATAAAGAGGCAAATTTTCTTAGAGACCGTTTCCCGATAGACCAGCTCATTGGCATCATCCCATATAGCGATGAACTAATGGAAATGTCTATCACCACTGGCAATGAAGAATTGCCCACAGGGTCTCTAAGTGATCAATTAGATACAATTTATCAAGAAATCATAGGGAAGGGAGATGACTAAGTTTCTCACTAGTACCCATTGAAGAACTTGAGAAAGAGAAGGCTATCTTAAGAAAGAGGAGGTTGTAACATGCCCAGATATAGGGATATAACTCATACCGCCCTTCCGTCGGACGCACCAAGAGTGGTTGACCCTAAGAACCCCATTCGAACGACCGACCCCGGCGCACTACAAATGTTAAAAATGGCACAGGAAAGCAATATAGAGACGGTTTTCGACCGTGCAGTTGCTCAACAACCACAGTGCGCTTTTGGATATAAAGGAATATGCTGCCGGATTTGTATTGCCGGACCTTGCCGAGTGAAAAAAGAAGAGGGTCCTAGCAGTCGTGGAATTTGTGGAGCCTCTGCCTACACAATCGTTTCCCGTAACCTAGTTCGAATGATTGCCGGTGGAGCCGCCTCCCACTCAGAACACGCACGCCACGTCCTGCATACCTGTCATGCTATGCTTGAGGGCAAGGCTCCGGATTATGAAATTAAATCACCAGCTAAGCTTCAAAAATTAGCTCAGGACTTAGGAGTAGACACAGTAAACCGTGAAGACAAGGAAATTCTCAAAGATGTTGTTGAAATAGCTTATGCTGATTTTGGTCGCCACCAAGATGCTCCACTAGCCTTTTTGAACGCCTTTATGACCGAGGGTCGCCGTAAACGGTTCATGCACACTAATATCATGCCGAGAAACATTGATGGTTCTATTACCGAGCTTATCGCTCAAACAGCCATGGGTGTTGACAGTGATCCTGTAAATATCATTTTCGGGGGTCTTAAAAGTTCTCTTGCCGACTTAGGTGGGGAATATATTGGTACAAAGCTCAGCGACGTTTTGTTCGGAATTCCAGAACCTATCGTCTCCGAGGCTAATCTAGGAGTAATCAACGAAAAAATGGTCAATATTGCTGCCCACGGACACAACCCAGTTTTAAGTGAAATGCTGGTTGCCGCTGCAAAAGCAATGAAAGACGATGCTATTGCCGCTGGTGCCGAAGGAGTAAATATTGTCGGGATTTGCTGTACTGGTAATGAGTTGCTCATGCGTGAAGGCGTCTATTTAGCAACCTCGTCGGCTTCGCAAGAAATGGCGATTATGACGGGTGCGTTGGATGCGATGGTCGTTGACATTCAGTGTATTTACCCAGCTGTACAAACTCTTGCGGAATGTTTCCATACCAAGGTTATTACTACAGAAGGGATTATGAAAATCCCTAATGCCCAACACATTGCTTTTAATACAAGTACAGCTATGGAAGATGCCAAGAAACTTGTTGCCATTGCTATTAAAGCATATAAAAATCGCGATCCTAGGAAAGTATCTATTCCTACAGAACGTCACAAGCTTGTTGCAGGATTCAGTGTGGAAGCACTTACGGAAGTTTTCTCGAAGATTAATCCAGACCGTCCGATTTCTGTGCTAACAGATGCTATCTTGAGCGGACAGCTCAAAGGTGTCTGCCTCATGGCCGGATGTAACAATTTGAAACGAGCTCAAGATGAATCCCACATTACAGTATTAAAAGAACTAGTTAAGAATGACGTTTTCGTCATTTCCACTGGTTGCTCTTCAGGTGCTTATGCTAAATTCGGACTCATGTCTCCAGAGGCTGTTGACACTTATGCAGGTGAAGGCCTTAAATCGTTCCTTAAGACGCTTGAAGTAGCAAATCCCCAATTGTCAACCGGTCTTCCACTAGTATTCCATTGTGGCTCTTGTGTGGATAATAGCCGTGGTGCAGATTTGGCCGTCGCGATGGCTAATGAACTGGGCGTCGATATCCCGAAAGTTCCTTTCGTTGCCTCTGCTCCGGAAGCTATGCATGAAAAAGCAGTTGCCATCGGTTCGTGGTGTGTCACTTTAGGACTTCCGACCCATGTTGGGTCCATGCCTCCTCTAGAAGGAAGCGACCTTGTCTATGGAATTGCCACCCAAATAGCCCATGACGTTTTTGGAGGGAACTTCATTTTCGAAGTTGATCCTGTCATTGGCTCACAGAAACTCTTGAATGCCCTAGAGTATCGGACTTGGAAACTTAATGTTCATAAAAAGGCTGCAGAAAAACATGAAACTGCGCTAGCTCAAGGCTGGTAAGAAAGGAGGAAGAGTTATGTCTGTAGAAAATATTAATGAAGATGCAATTACTGAACCGAAAAAATTATTGCGTAAAGCTTATGATGGTACAATAATCGCTATGAGCTATGCAGAAATTCTGCTGAATCGTGCGATCCATGATTGTGGTGTCGAACAGGCGATTTCTTATCCAGATACCGCCTACTATCTCCCGGTCATCACGTGCCTTTCCGGTGAAAAAGTAACAAAACTAGGTGAATTGGTTCCAATCTTGAACCGCATGCGTACTCAAGTTCGCACAGAACTTACCGTAGAGAATTCAAAGCTATGGGGTGAATCAGTTCTCTACGCCGCAGAGATTATTGAGGTGCTTAATTATCTCCGTGGAGACAATACCAAAGTTAAACCTTGGACAGGGTTCTTAGGTGACCCAATTGTACGGAAACATGGGATTAAGATGGTAGACTGGACCATTCCTGGTGTTGCTGTTATTCTCGGGCGAGCCAAAGACTCTAAAGCGGCGAAGAAGATTGTAGATACTCTTATGAGTAAAGGATTTATGATCTTCCTTTGCGATGAGATCATTGAACAGTGCCTCGAAGAGAACGTTAAAATTGGGGAAGACTACATTGCATTCCCTTTAGGAAACTTTACTCAGGTTATTCATGCGGTTAACTATGCCTTCAGAGCAGGCCTCGCCTTCGGTGGGATTCCTCCTGGCGACAGGGCAAAGCATCTTGATTATCAAAAACGCCGGGTTCTAGCCTTCGTTCTTCATCTTGGAGAGCGTGATGATGTCAAGGTGGCTGCCTCAATGGGCGCAATCTTCATGGGATTCCCGGTCCTCACGGATCAACCACTTACTCCAGAGGAGCAAATCCCTGATTGGTATATATCCGAGCCTGACTATGAGAAAATCGTTCCCTTGGCAATGGAAGTTCGCGGAATTAAAATAACAAGCATTGAAATACCGATTCCGGTGAATTTCGGACCTGCTTTTGAGGGAGAAACCATCCGTAAAGCAGAAACCTACGTTGAATTCGGTGGCGGACGCACCACCTCTTTTGAACTCGTTCATTCAGTAGGACCAGATGACATTGTTGATGGTCAGATCACGGTCGTTGGTCCTGAAATCGATACTGTTCCAGAGGGAACCAAACTTCCCTTGGGGATTGTGGTTAAAGTATACGGACGTAAGATGCAAGATGATTTTGAAGGTGTTTTGGAACGTCGAATTCATTACTTTACAAACTATGGAGAAGGCATCTGGCACGTTGCCCAACGCGATATGATGTGGGTTCGAATCTCCAAAGATGCCCGGGCTAACGGCTTCTTAATTAAACACATTGGTGAGCTCCTGATGGCAAAATTAAAACAGGAATTCCCTGCCATCATCGACCGTGTAGAAGTCGTTATCTATACAGATCAGGCCGCGGTTGATGAAAACCTCATCAAAGCCCGCGAAGTGTATAAGAAACGTGATGATCGTATGAGGACCTTGACAGATGATTCTGTCGAAGACTTCTACTCCTGTTTGCTTTGTCAATCCTTCGCGCCAAACCATGTCTGTATTGTCACCCCTGAACGGGTTGGCCTGTGTGGTGCCGTCAGTTGGTTGGATGCTAAAGCATCGTTTGAGATTGCACCGACCGGACCGAACCGACCTATTCCAAAAGGACCCGCGATAGATGAATTAAAAGGTATGTGGAAAAGCTGTAATGATTATTTATACACAAATTCCAATAACAGCTTAGATGAGGTCAACCTCTACACGATCATGGATAGACCCATGACCTCCTGTGGTTGCTTTGAGGCCATCATGGCCATCATCCCTGAAGCCAATGGGATTATGATTACCACCCGTGAACACAGCGGAATGACCCCTTGCGGTATGACCTTCTCAACGTTAGCCGGAACATGCGGCGGCGGGAATCAAACCCCTGGCTTTATGGGAATTGGCCGCACTTACCTTGTCAGTAAGAAATTCATTCCTGCTGATGGCGGGCTTGCCCGTATCATCTGGATGCCTAAAGAACTGAAAGAGTTCTTGCGCGAGGATTTGATTGAACGCTTCACCGAGGAAGGTTTAGGCGCAGACTTCATTGATAAGATCGCCGATGAGACCGTCGGGACGAGTGTTGAAGAAATTATACCGTTCCTCGAAGAAAATGGACATCCTTGCTTTGCTCTTGAATCACTAATGTAAGGTAGCTCGCAAGATATCAAGGCCCGAATACTATTCCCTAGAGGCCTTGATATCCTGCTTACTTATACTACTAAATAAATTTGAAAGGGGTTTCAAAATGGCTCTAACAGGTTTAGCGATCTATAAACAACTACCCAAGAAAAACTGCGGAGAGTGCGGTGTACCAACTTGCTTAGCTTTTGCTATGGCATTAGCTTCAGGCAAAGCTGCGCTGGAGACCTGCCCTTATGTCACGGATGAAGCTAAGGAAAATTTGGAGTCCGCATCTGCCCCTCCAATCAAGGCCATTACATTTGGCAATGGGTCAGTTATGGGGGATGAAACAGTAATGTTCCGTCATGACAAGACCTTCTATCACGAAACAACCGTGATCATTCAAGTATCTGATGCTCTGACTGATGACGAAGTTACTGCAAAAATGGCTGAGATCAACGGCTTGGAGTTTGACCGTGTTGGACTTCACTACGCCGTCGAGGGTGTAGCTGTAGTTAATGACTCCGGAGACGCTGCGCGTTTTGCAAAAGTTGCTGCCGCTGTGGCAGCAAGCACTGAAAAATCATTGCTCTTGATTAGTAATGATCCTGAAGCTTTAAAGGCAGCTGTAGTACCGTTAGCATCCCGTAAGCCTCTTATCGGAGAGGCAAATGCTGATAACTATGAAGCCGTAGTTAATCTTGCTAAAGAAAATTCAGTCCCTGTAATTCTAAAAGCAGAGGGCCTTGACGCCCTGAGTGAGCTCGTTGAAAAAGCCGTTGCTCTTGGTTACAAGGAATTTGTCTTGGATCCTGGTTCTAAAACTACAGTCCAAAAGTTAGCAGATTTGACTCAATTGCGTCGCTTAGCTATCAAAAAGCAATTCCGTACGTTCGGCTATCCTGTCATTGTCTTTACAAACCATACAGATCCTCTAGATGAAATCATGGAAGCTTCTGTTTATGTTTGTAAATATGCTAGTGCTATAGTATTGAAAACCAGTGCTAAAGCCCACCTCTTGCCTCTGATGGCGCTGAAACAAAACATTTACACGGATCCTCAGAAACCAATTCAAGTTGAGGAAAAACTGTATGCTATTGGAGATGTAAACGAGAATTCACCATTATATCTCACAACGAATTTCTCCTTAACTTACTACAGTGTTGAGGGTGAAGTGGAAGCTACCAAAATTCCTAGTTATATTATACCAGTTAACACTGAAGGAACCTCTGTACTCACTGCATATGCAGCTGGTAAATTTGAGCCAGAGTTAATGTGGGAGGTTATGCAAAAACTAGGCGTTACCGATATACTGAAACACAAAAATGTTATCATACCAGGCTATGTTGCTGTCGTCACTGCCAAACTCAAAGAAATATCGGGCTGGAATGTTATGGTCGGTCCACGTGAGTCCAGCGGGATCGTTGCTTTCGCAAAAACGTTTAAATAGTCATGGGTTCGGTTAATTGCCGACTGTATGATGAAAAGAGCGAGGCAAAGAGGTTTTCTGATAAGGCACGTGTCGAGGGATTTCTAAGGTAGAGTAAGGAGGTGACGACGATGCCCAAGGTTCAAATTAAATTCATGCCAGAGAGCCGCAGCATTGAGGTAGAATCTGGCACGTCGCTGCTTACTGCAGCAGCTATGGCTGACATTTTTATCAAATCAGGATGCGGTAGTAAGGGATCCTGCGGTGCTTGTAAAGTTGTCGTTTTGAGTGGGGAACCCTTAGTGACAGGAACCGGAAACTTGACACCTGAACAGATCTCAGAAGGGGTTCGGCTAGCCTGTCAAACTATGATTCAAGGGGATATGACAGTTGAGGTACCTCTGGAATCTCGGCTAAAAGAACATCAAGTCTTGATGGGAGATGTCCAAAAGGGGCTCTTACAGGAAAGCGACCATGATTTACTCGAGAAATTCGGGCATCAGCCTCTCGCAACTAAACTGAGGCTATCAATTTCGGCTCCGACTTTGACGGAAAACACGAGTGATTGGGCTCGTCTGAGCATGGAAATTCGCCGTGTCCTAAAGACCGGAGAAAAGCCTGTTAATATTCCCTTGTCCGTCCTTAAACAACTCCCCGAAGTACTCCGTAAATCAAACTGGGATGTGTCTGTCACTTTAACAGATGTTGAAGCAGGAATAACAGTCACCCACGTAGAACCGGGCAATGATAACCCTGCGTATGGGCTTGCTATTGATATTGGTACAACAACGGTTGTCGTTTATCTTATCAATCTATCAACAGGAGAGACTATAGATCAGCAGGGATCTTATAATAAACAAGCAAAATTCGGTGATGACGTTATCACACGTATAGTGTATGCGGTCGAAAATGATGAACAATTACAAGAGATTCGACTCGCTGTTGTTGATACGATCAACGAACTTATTGACAAGATTCTTGCACGACAATCCTTGACCATTACCGATTTCTCGTCCGCAGTGGTGGCCGGAAATACCACGATGACACAACTATTCTTGGGCGTGGATCCGAGATACATTCGCTTAGAACCGTATATTCCCACCATGACAAACGTTCCCTCTATCCCTGCACGGGACATTGGGCTTCATATGTTACCTGAGGCCTTGGTACATTGTTATCCCTCGGTAGCAAGTTATGTCGGCGGGGACATAATATCCGGAACATTGGTCACGGATCTAGCTAATGGAGAAGACATTATTCTCTTTATCGATATCGGAACAAACGGGGAAATAGTGCTTGGAAACGAGGATTGGCTAGTATCTTGTGCTTGTTCTGCTGGCCCAAGCTTTGAAGGTGGCGGGATCACTTTTGGTATGCGGGCAATGCCAGGGGCTATCGAACGAGTTGTTATTGATCCTGAAACCCTGGATGTATCGCTCAAAGTGATTAGCAAAATGCTTCCCGTAGGTATATGCGGATCAGGACTTGTGGATTGCTTGTCCAAGCTACTAGGAGCGGGTATTATCGATCGCGTCGGAAATTTCCAGATGGGACATCCTTCAAGCTCGGCTCGGTTACGAGCAACTTCAGATGATAAAGAATTCGTTCTAGCTTGGGCGGATCAATCTGGTGGGGGAAAAGACGTAGTCATCACAGAAAATGATGTTAAGAACACTATCCGAGCCAAAGGTGCAATTTATGCAGGTATCCGAACGTTACTGAACATGGTCGCTGTAGAGGTGGATATGATTAGCAGGATCATCATTGCTGGCGGTTTCGGTAATTACCTAAATGTTCAGGATTCCGTTCAAATTGGGCTGCTCCCTGATATTGAAGAGGAACGGTATGAGTTTATCGGAAATGCGTCTATTAAAGGAGCACGTCTTGCTTTACTTTCGCAGAATGCATGGCGTGAAGCGAAAGAATTGGGGCAAAAAATGACCTATGTAGAACTTTCTGTTGGACCGACATTTATGGATGAATATGTTTCTGCTCTGTTTTTGCCCCATACGGATTTCTCTCTATTCCCATCTTGTACTTAACGTAACAATGGAGGTCAGATTCATGTCGAAATATATTGCTGTTGCTGGGAAAGGTGGAGTAGGGAAAACTACATTCACTGCTTTATTACTAAGGCAAATGGTTCATCAAAAGAGAGGAATTTCAGTTCTAGCTGTCGATGCCGACCCAAATGCAAATCTCGGAGAAGCTCTAGGGTTAACTGTCACAGCAACTATTTCAGAGTTGCTTGAACAAACCAAAGATCCTAAAGCGATCCCCATTGGAATGCCAAAGAATATCTTTATTGAGTATAAACTTTCACAGTCACTTGTAGAGACTCAAGATATCGACCTTCTTGTCATGGGCGGGCCACAAGGGGCAGGATGTTACTGTTATCCCAATGATCTTTTGCGCAAATATCTTGAGACCATTGGAGAGAACTATGACTTTGTGGTGGTGGATTCTGAAGCTGGTTTGGAACATATCAGCAGACGTACCATCCCCCGTATCGATGAGATGTTCGTTATCAGCGATTCTTCAGCACGGGGAATTCGCTCAGCGAAACGGGTACACGAACTTATCCGCGGGCTGAAGTCTACAGTGGGGACTCTTCACTTGATCGTTACCAAAACCAGTGAAGGTAGTATGGAAACCTTGAGTGAAGAGATAGAACAGACAGGACTGACTGTAATTGGAGATATTCCATTAGATCCTTTGGTTGTGGAATATGACTTGGCGGGCAAACCATTATTCGATTTGCCTGATGATGCCGTCTCGGTCAAGGCTGTGGAAAGCATTTTGAACCGTGCCGGAATCTTTATCTAGAAAGGAGAGAAGTTCATGTCCGTAACAATCGTAAAAGAAAGAAATGCCAGTAAAGTTGGAGAGGTAGTATTAGGCGCAACTTCTGATCAAGGAGGAACAAGAACTTCCACAGTGACTATTGGTGGGGATAGTGCCTTACCTTTTCTTCACTTTGAAGGGAAATTTCCTAACCGTCCAGCGATCGCCATGGAGGTTAATGACATTGTCCCTGCATGGAATGAAACGATCAAAAAGCAATATGGAGATGTTTTTAGTAACCCAGGGGCTTGGGCGAAGCAATGCGTTGATGATTTTGGCGCGGACCTTATCTATCTAAAACTGCTCGGAGCAGACCCTGACGGTGAAAATCGTTCCCCCGAAGATTGTGCCCGTGTTGTTAAAGAAGTTCTGGCTGCCGTTGGAGTTCCACTTATAGTAGTGGGATGCGGCGATACAGCAAAAGACAGTGAAGTTATTGCTGCCGTTTGTGAAGCAGCAGCAGGTGAAAACCTACTGATCGGTGTCGCTGAACAGGATACGTATAAATCGTATGCAGCTGCCGCAATGGTCCATAAACACACGTTGATTGCACAGTCGCCTCTCGACATTAATATCTGTAAACAACTTAATATTTTGATCAATGAAATGGGCCTGCCGTTAAACAAAATTGTTGTTGACCCCCTAATTGCAGGACTTGGATTTGGTATTGAGTATGCTTATTCTATTATGGAACGGGCACGCATGGGCGCCTTAGGAAATGACAAGATGCTCGCTATGCCAATGTTTTGTTCCGTTGGCTATGAGGCCAATCGTTCTAAAGAAGCCAATACGCCTGAAGCCGATAATCCTCAGTGGGGAGAACATGATGACCGTGCCGTGCTTTGGGAAGCATTAACTGCTTCTGGTCTGTTACAAGTTGGAGCCAGTATTGTTATGATGCGCAACCCTGGTGCAGTAGCAGTAGTAAGAAAGAACATTGACGAATTAATGAGTAATTAATGAGTATATAGGCCCAAAAATAAGAAAGGACGTGACCTAATGATTATATTTGGCGAACGGATCAATGGGATGTACACTGATATTGGAGATGCTCTTAAAGCTAAAGACCCAAAACCTCTTCAGTATTGGGCTACTAAGCAAGAAGAGGGAGGATCTCACTATCTTGACCTAAATTCTGGCCCTGCTATCCCGAAAGAAGAGCGTGCAGAAGCTTATAAATGGATGGTAAATGTTGTTCAAGAAGTTTCCGAACTTCCACTTGTCTTAGACTCCACAAACTATGATGCTATTGAAGCAGGATTGAAACTTTGTAAAAGGCCTGCAATCATTAACTCCGTTGATGCAACACCAGAAAAAATGGAGCGCGTTTTCAAAATGGCCGCTGATTACAACGCTGGGGTTGTTGGTTTGACCATGGATAAAAAAGGAATTCCTTTAGACCATGATCTACGCGTAGCTTTTGCAATGGAATTAGTTGCTGCCGCAGATGAACACGGTCTACCGATGGAAGATCTCTACATTGATCCTCTTATTCTTCCAGTTAACGTTGCTCAAGAGCATGCTCTACAAGTACTTGAAAGCTTACGTTTAATTAAGCAACTCGCTGACCCAGCACCGCGTACAGTTATTGGATTAACTAACGTATCTCAGAAATCACCGACGAATATTACCAATTTACTCAATCGAACCTTCCTTGCCATGGCCGTTTCTGCTGGACTAGATGCAGCCATTATGAATGCTAATGATGAAGAGCTTGTCGATGTTGCAGCGACTACTGAAATCTTGCTCAATAAAAACATTTATGCTGATTCCTATCTAAAAGTTTTCCGGGCACGCTAATAGATCATACGGTATATGTCGCGGGCTGAAAGCTAAAGCATGAGTATTCGAATCTTTGAAAATCAAATTGATGAAAGCTCCTCGGAATCTAATCCGAGGAGCTTTTTAGTGAGCATTATTGGGTATTTACTCGAGTTATTTACCTGAGTTATTCATACCTTATATGATACAAGCATAGCTATCAACAGATATATAATTTGGAGGTGGCTAACCTTGGAAACATATTTTCATGAGGATCCTCGAATAGAAGAGTGGGTAGAACAAATCACGGAAAAGATTTTTACAGTTTGTTTATTAACTGGGGTTAATTCAGAGGTAGAATTTCAAAGTGGAATTCAAATTGTGTCTAGAGTTACCAACTTATTACATTCGATTTCTATATTTCCGTCAGAATATCTTGAAGATGCACTTAAACAACTCATCGAACAACAACTCCCTGACTCACGGGTCATCAATAACTTCCCTAAATTTCAGGAAAATATGAATATAATGATACGTGAAGGAATCAGGAACGCTCTCGAAAACCAAAATATAGAGAAGTTGTCAAACATCGCTACTACTAAATTGGATACTCCTGAGAAGACAACAGATTATGCACTAGATCGCTCTAGCGAACGGTGTGATGATGATATAGAAAATTCTGGTCATTACGTTAAAGGAGAATTTGTACCTCAAATGGTCATTGCTGCTCTTGCATCAGCAAGCGTTGGATTACCTGCTCGTCTATCTGAACTAATGGGTATCTCAGAGGATAGTTCCTCGGTCATTACCTCAACAGTGGCATCTGTGGTTCCTTCAACGCCCACTAACACTTATGGAATTCTACGAAAGTCGCAAGTCCCTGAGCGCGCAGAGCGTCTTAATCAGGTTTTAACTAACTTCTTTCCAAATGTTTCAGTATGTTGGAACTTCAGTTTAAAGGGTCAACAATTTCTTGCTCAAGTGGAAGATATCCTAATCTGGCTAGATAACCAGGAGCAGTCTTGTCCAGTCGATGATCTTAATATACAAGGTTGGAAGGTCTACGAGTGTCGTTCTACTGATCTGATGTTTCCTCGCAGATTAGAAAGAGGAATTAGACAAATTCAGCGTCAGGGGCGGAATTCGAAAAACGTGTAACATTATGTAATATTTATATAAGCGTAGTAGGAAATATTATTTCTTTGTCGAATTATAGAGAGAGGGGAACGTGTAGAATTTAACAAAGACATCGAAATGAGGAATATTTGTGGCTGACCAGTTGGGAGAAATCATGAAAGCTACCTTGGCTGCAATCGAATCAGGCAAAGAGGAAATCTTTGCTATTGCAGAAACATCCCGAACTGAGACGCTCAAGCTGACTATTGAACTCTCTCAGCATAAATCAGATATTGCGGAGATTATTCTACAAGTCAATCATCAAGAAAAAGTGGTTCGACTAATGCGTCAGAGACTTATGGAAGTAAATAGAGCTCATCAAAAATACAATCAGGATGAGATGTTCGATACTTACACACAGGCAAAAGATTCTCAGGTAAATCTTCAACTTTTGCAATCTAAAGAAATTAATTTACGTAAACGCCGAGATGATCTTGATCGATCCTTGCGTCAGATGAAAGCGACGGTTGTACGAGCCCAAAATCTTATGACTCAAGTAAGTATGGCCATTAGCCTATTGCAAGGGGGGATTGCGGATTCATTACAAACGCAGAACCACGAGCAGAGAATTGAAATGGGTTTACGAATTATTAGAGCACAAGAAGAAGAACGGAGGCGAGTGGCGCGAGAAATTCATGACGGTCCCGCTCAAACACTCGCCAACATCGTCTTGCGCTTAGAAATTGCAGAAAAGTTGCTCCAATATGATCCCACTCGAGTTAAAGCTGAACTCATCGACCTCAAAAATCTCGTGCGGTCTAATCTACAAGATATTCGGAGGATAATATTTGATCTTCGCCCTATGGCGTTGGATGATTTGGGAATTGTACCTGCCATTTCTAAATATCTAGCTAATTTTCAAGAAACGTATGGCATTGTATGTGAGTTTCTAATCGAAGGTCGAGAAATTAGGTTGCTCCCTGCCCTAGATGTTGCTCTATTTCGTTTAGTCCAAGAGGGAATGACCAATGTTGCGAAACATGCTCAATCACCAAAGGTGGACATTTCTTTGATTTACCAAGAGGAATGGACTATTGCCCGGATTAGAGACTACGGTAAAGGCTTTGAAGTGAACTTTGCGTTGACCACTCCTGGTGAACATTTTGGGCTTATAGGTATGCGTGAACGAGTAGAAATGTTCTCCGGTCATTTCTCTATCGAATCAATTTTAGGGAAGGGGACTACGATTGAACTTTCAATTCCATCAAGATATGAGGGAGGAACGAAAACTTGATTAGAATCGTGATTGCGGATGATCACCCACTTATACGTGAGGGGCTTCGCAGAATTTTAGAATTTGAAGATGGAATTGAAGTCGTTGCAGAAGTTGGGGACGGGCAAGGGGCGATTAATGCCGCACGGAATATGAAGTTCGATATATTACTAATGGATCTTAATATGCCTGGAGTTAACGGCTTAGAAGCGGGTCGTGTCATCAGGCGTGAATGCCCAAAAATCGGTATACTAGTATTAACGGTGGATGATTCTGATGAAAAGGTCTTTCAGGTCCTGCAAATCGGAGTAGCAGGATATTTGCTCAAAGATGTTGATTCAAAAACATTAATCCAATCCATTCACAAAGTCTATGCCGGTGAACCCATACTATCACCGACCGTTACTGGAAAATTGCTGAACCAATTGACCCATCCTGCCCCATTAAAAAATACCTGTGGCTTAAGTGATCGGGAAATGGAAATCCTTCGGTATGTAGTGAGAGGGTCTTCGAACCGAGAGATTGGGGTCGCACTATTTATTAGTGAAAAAACGGTTAAAAATCATTTGTCCAGCATTTATCGAAAATTAGCCGTTGAAGATCGTACACAAGCAGCACTTAAAGCGGTTAAGCTTAAATTTATTGAACTGGAATAAACAGGCCTTTTAAGGCTCATACGAAGGTTGCTAATAATGAATTTAACGAGTAAACTATTATATAGCTCATTGATTGATAAGAATAATAATTTCGTTAAATAGCCAAATGCTACTTTTGGAGGATTGTGCAATGAAAATTAGCTTTTTAGGGGCGGCCCAAGTTGTCACGGGTTCATCATTTCTAGTGGAAACAGGAGAATCCCGTATTCTGATAGACTGCGGAATGTTTCAGGGATCGAAGGCACTGAAAGAATTGAATTACAGTGAGTTTCCATATGACCCAGCAAGTATTGACGCAGTGATTTTAACCCATGCTCATATTGATCACTCAGGTATGCTGCCAAAGTTGATCAAAGCTGGGTTTAAAGGCCGTGTTTGGGCTACTACTGAAACGACTAAATTGTGCTCAATCATGCTTCCAGATAGTGGCCATATTCAAGAAATGGAAGTGGAGCGAAAGAACCGTAAGCGGGCTAGAACTGGACTTCAACCGTTAACGCCAATATACACTGCTCAAGATGCGCTCGATACCCTTCCGTACCTATACGCAACACCCTATAACGAAATAATTGATCTTATTCCAACGGTATCGTTTGAACTCTACGACGCTGGGCACATTTTGGGTTCGGCCCATGTTGTACTCTACGTTAAAGAACCTGGTTTCAGTAAAACTGTCGTGTTTTCTGGAGATATAGGCAATGTTCATCAACCTTACCTTGAAGATCCAAGTATTTTAAGTGAAGCGGATATTGTTGTCATGGAAACCACCTATGGAAATCGTCATCATGTCGATGAAAATTCAGATATAGCAAAAATAGATCGCGATGAAGAGCTTGCTGAAATAATTCGTACAACGTTTGAAGCTGGAGGAAATTTAATTATTCCTGCCTTTGCCATCGAACGGACCCAGGATCTTCTTTATTATCTGCTGAAATTACAAAATGAACATCGCATTCCTACTTTGCCAGTATATATTGACAGCCCTTTAGCGATAGCCGCCACGAAAATATTCCGAGAAAATACAGAACATTTTGATTCAGAGACTCGTGAATTGATTAAGCAGGGCGTTAGTCCTCTGAACATGCCAAACGTTCATTTCAGTGTTACTTCTGCAGACTCTATGGCACTGAATGAAATTGAAGGTGGATCAATCATTATTGCCGCTAGCGGCATGGCTGATGCTGGGCGAATAAAACATCACCTAAAACATAATCTGTGGCGAGAGAAGGCCACCGTGCTTTTTGTAGGATATCAGGCGCAAGGTACACTGGGGCGCATACTTTCTGACGGCGTCAAGACTGTTACGATACATGGCGAGAAGGTTGCCGTTAAAGCTCGCATAAGAAAAATTGCCGGTTTATCCGCACATGCTGATCAAGCAGCTTTGCTTCACTGGCTCTCCCTCATAGGAAAAAAAGCGGAGCAACTCATTCTGGTCCACGGGGAATTGGAAGCTCAAACTACTTTCGCTAAAAAAGTTGAAGAATTATATGGCAAAACGCCTATAATTCCTCAACTTGGAGATATGATTGAATTCTTACCCGATCGAATTGTTAGGCATTCTCCCGACAAAGCGTGGTTACCGAAGGATGCTAATGTTAAGGTAAGTGACGAGGACGTACACCTTTCCACAGAGAAACCGACCACTAATCAATCCATTAAACATACACAAAGATCGAGAAAGGCTCAATCCCGCCTATCACGGACTCAAGTTGATAGAGCTTATGTTAGACTACGCCACCAGCTCAATCAGTTGATAAATGAAGGACAACGAACACAAAATTTTGATAAAGTTGTCAACCGTCTAGACAGTATGGCACAATGGCTTGAGGAACAAGAACGAGGAATGGGACCAAAGAGGTAATTGATTTGTTTAAAGCCAAGCAAATTCGTCAGTTTGGCGTTTTATCCCAGATAAGAAACGAAGCGTTTCTTCTCGTCGCTTGAGGGCCAATCGTTTTGCAGATTTGCTCGATACTTTACGGGGAAGAGCATCTGCAAAGAGACGTGCTCTGTCAATGGCATTTTCAGCGGTCATAATTAATTCATCTTGCCCAATCATGCTAAATAAGCGCATTAAGCCTATGCTCCCAAAATTATCCAAAATATCTGAATCTCTTAAATACACAGCCTCATCACTGCTTCCTGGTTCTGAGTAATACATGTGCTTTTCTATAGCTTCTAGAACGATGGGCAACTTGATGGGAGAAAACATCATCTGTTGTAGGAGGTTTGAGGCAACCCCCTTAGAACGCAAGGCATGATCCATGTTTTTAAGCGCATAGACAGGGTATTTTCCTGTGTCATGCAGCATTGCTGCAGCATATAGAACCTCATCATCTAGTGTTAAGTGATGACCAAGTTCTTTGGCCAGATGATAGACCCTGAAACAATGGTTAATACCCGAAGCCGGGTGAGCACCAGATTTATTAACGATATCTACAAGTTCTTGCCGCATATCCATATCATATCCTCCTTATTTTCTATATCTTAGTCCATATAGAAATATATACTCCAAAAGTGTCTCGTTATCCTGCCATAATATGGATAAATATATCGAGCTGTTTTTATGATTTTCTATTAAAAAATCATATATATGATCCAAATATTCTTTGTTACCATTTTTTTTGGTAGGATAATAAACTAAAAGAGAGAAAATACCTTAAAGTATTTTCTTGATGGGAACATAGGAGTGAGTGTCAATGAATAAAGTTAATGTTTATGGGAGCTTTACACAGGCTCTTTTCTTTTCCGGTGTCGTATCAATTCCTAAATATCTTCTGACTCACTATTCAAAAATTGGATTGAATGATCTTGAGATGATGGTATTGACTCAGATACTCTGTGAAGCTGAGTCAAATCCTTATCCTTCAATAGCGATGTTAGCTGGGCGCATGACCGCAATGCCTGCTGATATTGAGGAAATTGTGGGTCGATTGGTCGAGCGAAAATTTATTACGATTGAAAGGTCTTGGAATCCTATCAATAAAAAATGGGGTAATAGCTATAGCTTTGTGAAACTAATTGATGAACTCGCCGAACTTTGGGCCATTGAGCGTTCTCAGCAGTTAGATGAAGAACGAACCCTAAAACAAAACCAATCCTCGCCACCATCGATTTCCACTCCAGTTAATCCGTCAATGGAAAACCTGGTCCATGTTTTTGAGCAAGAATTGGGTCGATTACTCACTCATTTAGAGTGCGAGAACATAGATCGGTGGCTTTCCTCTTCTTTTTCTGAAGAAATAATTATTGAAGCATTAAGAAGAGGCGTAAGTGCAGGTATTAGAAACTTTCGCTATCTCGATTCAATTCTTAGAGAATGGGAAAAGAAGGGACTTCGCACTCGAGCCGAAATAGAGGCGGAAGATGCTTATTTTCAATCACGCCAAGACAAAAAAACAACTAAGGCAAAAAAAACAGTGGCAAAAGCAACGCCCAATAAATATGATAACTTCTACTTGTAGATCTATAGTACTTGAGTAGCCGGGATTTTAAAGGAGGTACTTAAGATGAAAAGTGTAAAAGATATCCTAAAAAGTAATGTCTTAGCCACTAAAACACCTAATCCCCACTTAGAAGCCACGCAAACGCCCGAAGGTATTGCCCACTCAGCCCTTAATAAGGGAGAGACTGCTCCTCAGAATCAAGTTGAAATGTTTAAATGTGCTCAATGTCAGGATCGTGGAATCGTTCTCAAAGGAGACGTAGCCTCTCCCTGTTCGTGTATGCAAACCAGAAAACTGGAAAATCAGTTTCGAACTGCACGAATTTCACGAGAATTGATGAAGTGTCGTTTGGATAAATTCCGGTTTGATTATTACACCTCACAGGAGGGCGACCCATCACATCGTGCAGCGGCGGTAAGGGCCTTAAATGCTTCTGTAAGCTTTGTGAATGAATGTAAGCTTAACCCCCATACTCTAGGAATACTGTTTACTGGACCTGTAGGATCGGGAAAAACTTTTCTGGCAGCAGCTATTGCCAATGAGCTCATGGAAGATGATCTACAAGTCCTTTTTTTAGTGGTTCCTGATCTTTTAGATGAATTAAGGGCAACGTATAAGTCAGAAATCAATGAAATGGATTTGCTAGATTCAGCCCGCACGATTCCTTTTCTGATTCTTGATGATTTAGGGGCACACAATTATACGGACTGGACGCGTAATCGCATCTATTCAATTATTAATTATCGGATGAATGAGTTACTACCGACTATCATTACCTCTAATCTCTCTCTAGAGGAAATGGAAGACTATATAGGGGCACGTACGACCTCTCGTATCATTCAATCTTCGAGGGTTTTCCGTTTAACTGTAGAAGAGGACATTCGCCATCAGATGTATCAAGAACGAGAAGGCAAAAAGTGATCTCAAATGGCAAGGAGTTCCAATCATGAAATTGAAAGCTGAACAAAAATATTTTCTAAACCTATGCATGTCCTTATAAGGACATGCATAGGTTTTTTAAAGAGATAATATCTCAAATATATTAGGAGGTGCTCAGTTTTGGCTAAAATTATTGCGATTAACCGTAAATACTTTGCAAGGATCGCCAGTGTTGTTGCGATTTGTCTGATCGGGTTTGCTGGATTCACTTACTGGGATAACACTAATGCGAGTGTAAGCAAAGATATTGATGTGCCAGAAATTAAAATGATTAGTGTGACCATCGAGCCAGCATCCATCGTCAAGGATCTAACATATGGTAGTGTCACGTTAAAAGGAGCGCAAGTGATTACCACGAAAACTTTTGACTTGGTCGCTACTGTACAAAACACAACTGCTAAAAAAATGACGAATATTCCCGTGGAATTGCAAGTAACACTCGTTGGGGATGATACCAAAAAAGTAACCTCACCGGGTACACTAACCTCATTAGAACCGGGTGCAACAGCGCGCGTAGCATTCCGTCAGATAAAAATATTAGGGGATGCATTAGGAAAGAGCGCTACTGCTGGACAGCACTTAATGACCTTAAGAATTAATGCCAATCCAGTAGGCGGGATAGAGCAATCTTCAGAGGCAAGTTTTAGGTTTACGGTTGATACAACGGTAAAAGCTCCAACAACAGTAAAAAAATAGTCTTCCCTAAATGAAAAATAAGTGCTTAAATAGAGCACTTATTTTTGTTTTACCTCCATTTAAGATATAATCATCTGTGAGGTGAGATATGGATCTTTTAGTGGATTTGCATACGCATACCGTGTCAAGTGGACATGCCTACAGTACCCTTTCTGAAAATGCGCTGGCTGCTTCGCACAAAGGAATCAAATTGCTCGGAATGACTGATCATGGTCCCAGTATGCCTGGAGCACCCTGTCTTTATCACTTTGGAAATTTGGCAATTCTTCCTGAAGAACTCTACGGGGTCCACATTCTATCAGGGGTTGAAGCAAATATTATTAACTATGAGGGAGAATTAGATCTTCCCATAGAGTATTTGTCTAAGATGAAGATCGTTCTCGTGGGGCTTCATATGGTTTGTTACCCCGGTGGAACGACTGAACAAAATACAAATGCCTATATCAAAGCCATGGAAAATCCTTATACCGATATCATGGTACATCCTGGACGACCCTATTTCGAAATGGATTTAGAACTTATTGCTCATATGTCAGCAAAATATAATATCCCCGTAGGGATCAACAATAGTTCTCTTGCTAAGGAAAAAAAGGGAGCTTGGGACAATTGTCGTCAACTGGCCCTTTCTATGGCACACTATAAAGCACCTGTTATCCTAGGGAGTGATGCCCATTTTTGGGATCGGGTGGGAGATTTTAGCCACGCTCTTGAATTAGCTCGTGAGGCAGGGATAGCAGATCATCAAATTCTTAACACTTCCCCTGAACGAGTGCTGGAATACCTAGCAACACGCCGTAAAAACCGCCCCAGTATTGCTTAGTGCATGCATAGGTATGAATAGATAGGGTAAACCATTGACCGTGCGCTCACAGTGCCTATGCTAGATGGTTGATTTCACATAATATATATATAACTCTTCCCTACATAGGTACACAGCTTCCTTGCTTCCCATATATTGTATTGAAGGGGGGCGCTTGTGATGTGTGGTGATCAGCCTAGAAGTCCTAGAGGAGAACCGCTTAACATGGGGCTCTCTATTTTCGCGCCCATTAGTTCAGTGACTGGGAGTTCCTCTTTGTTATTTGCACAACCGCTCTTAACAGGAAGTGTTTTTGCATCAACTGCTGTTTTAATCAGCGCAGAAATATTTCTCTTCATTACGAGGCGCTTATTGAATCTTAAGAGCGTACCAGTTCTTGATGCGAGGAATGGACAAACAGTACAAATGTCACTGACTGAGCTACAAGAATTCCTGGGATGGATGTCTAACGGAAACGGCTCAGCTCCGTTTTCAAATGCAAGCACTGGTGGAACAAATGGAACAATGAATCAGGATGGACGGGTTACCACATATGATAGTAATGGCGATAGTACTGGTTTTATAACTAATAAGACGGAAGCCACCCTTACAGTCGCAATATATTTCTCGGCGTTCTACTCAAATAACCCCAACACTCCCAGTGTTTCATTCTTCATCCCCATCATGGCGTTCCCGGGCTTAAGTGGGGCTCTACCACTATTAATCCTGGGATTGCTTGCTACAATATTTGTGCGGGCGGTTGTACCACCTGAATCAACAGGTGCCAAGCCACTTAAGCTTAAGCCTGATCCTGGGTCGAGCGATAATCACAAACCTGTAACCTACTCGCCCAATGATCTCCTGCAATTGCTTACTAAGTATAGTAAATTTTCGAGAAAATCTGATTAATATCCAATATATACCATATAATGTCTACTCATGCACTCTGATTTTCACTATAAGAAGGCAATTTGCCTTCTTATTCTTATTATATAAGGTAGAAGGTATTTGTTTACCTAATTTTTTTATAGTACAATGAGGATTGAGATTAAACTCGTTGTATAATTAACTGAATATACTTGAAGGTTTATTGCATTATATTTTGTCAACCTATGGAGTATTAAAATTACAATGCGAGGTGTCCTAATATCAACTTAGTGACGGCTAGTCAGACGATAAATGGGAGAAGTAAAGGACGTGTGTCGCTATGGTTATTAGAGAAAGACAGGTAGACAGAGAATCCATTATGGGTGCAATTATTTGTATTTGTATCGTTATTATCGCACTATCAGTTGCAAGTATTCGATTTTTCGATGTTAAAGTTACTAACATCAAATTAGTCGACGCAGGATTGTATACAGTTATTACTAAAAACGGACCAACAAATATTAGACAGGATGATATTCTAAGAATTGAACGGACCTTTACTAAGGGGGCCATCACTGGCACACCTGTAGAACAAGATCGAATCTATACTACCAAGGGTTTTATCTTCATCTCTTCATTGGATTCCTTCTACAAAACAGGGGTTCAACTCATCAATTCGGTTGATTTCGACGGAAACCTTGTATGGATTAAATCTGACAAAAATGCGGCAACGGAATCCGTGGAGAACTGGAATCAATTACTTAAGGACAATCTGAGATCGGTTCAACCGTTTAGCTACGCGATTGGGACCCCATCTAAGACAGTAACGCTTGTTTTTTCTGCTTTGGCACTCCAATATTCTGCCCTCTCCATTGGAGGCATGGCCTTGGTTATCCTTATATTTCCAATCAGGTGGAAAAAGTCAAGTCATCCTCAGACATATGGACAAGGGGACCATGAATATAATGCCTCTGGAGAAACAAGTGAAGCCGTTGCAAAGTAACTTCATACTCTGAATTTGACAAAGCGCTCAAACGGAGCGCTTTTTAACTTGAGTTGAGAATTTTAGCGATTGTTGTATGATTAGAGATCAGAAGCTGAATTGAAATGAGTGAATTTGAATGAAGAGGGCTATATTAGTATCAGAAAAAGCCTCATTAAATCAAGAAATTAAATCAATGCTACCTCTGGTAAATTACCAGGTTCTGGCTACCGCAGATAATGGGATGGAGGCATTACGTCTCACTCACCGATTTGAACCTGATTTAATTATAATGGGGTGGAATTTACGTGGTCTTAGTTCCTCGGAGGTTCTTCAAAATCTGATTGTTCAGCATCTATGTCCTGTCATTGTAGTGCTCACCCAAGAAGAACATCATGTTTTATCAGAAGTGATCAACGAAGATGCTCACCACGTTATACTTTATCCTTGGCGCGTGCATGAAATGGTTGCTGCAATTCAGCTTGCTGAGCATCGTTATACACGTGAGTCGGAAAACTCTCAGCAAATTTTACGTTTAGAAGAAGAACTTAAAACACGTAAAACTATGTTTCAAGCCATGCTTTTAATTATTCAGCAACTAGGGTTCACTGAGCAGTCCGCTTATGCTGTTCTACGCAGCCAGGCTATGGCAACAAGGAAATCGCTACGTAGGGTTGCTCAGGATGTCCTTAAAGGCTTGTGGTTACCTGAACGAGTCGATTAATACTATTGCTAGAACGGTGACAGAAAGGAGTCATTCTTAATGAGAGTCATGGTGAAACACATTCAAGGGATGTATTTCCAAGGTGAAGGCAGTAGCAAAGTTAGAACGAATATTGATACAAGCGTAACTGCCGGAGGAACGGGACATGGAACCAATCCTATGGAATTGCTTTTAATGGCAATTGCAGGCTGTAGTGGGATGGATATTACATCAATTTTAGAAAAAATGAACGTCAAGGTACAACGCTTTGAGATGATTGTAGAGGGGGATAGGGCTAGCGACCATCCTCGAGTATTTAAAGACATAGAAATAGTTTATAAATTTTGGGGCGAATCGCTTTCTGAAGAAAAACTTCAGCGTGCTGCCCAGCTTTCAATGAAAAAGTACTGTAGTGTGGCTAACATGATTGACAAAGCCGCCAATCTTACCTACCGAATTGAAATAAATCCCACTTTGTAAAATAAAGGGAGGGGGAGACATGTGTTATGTCTCCCCTTTTACACGCCCTGCACAAAAAAAAGAACAAGAGCTCGATGAGCCTTGTTCTAAAATATGACCTATTATTGAGTCGGTATACTGGCATCACTTTCTAATCCCTTCAGCTGGGCTTCTAGATTATCGAGTAAAGTCCGTATTTGATTCATTTGATCAATCACTGAAGTCATGTTCGGAGTTTCAACGGGTGTTTTCACTTGAGCTGGCGGAATAGGAACAGGTGCACTTTGTCCAGGAGTCGTAGGCTGCGGTGCGCCTTCTCCAAAGAGTTCAGTTAAGGCTGAACCTAAGTTCTCGGTCATGATTAACTTATCTTGATAAGCAAGGACGACACGTTTCATTTCTGGGATACTACCGCCTTTATCCGATTGCAGATAGATCGGTTCCACATAAAGAAAGTTACCACCGATCGGAAGGGCTAATAGATTTCCTCGAATCACGCTTGAGCCTTTTTGATCCCACAACGAAAGTTGTTTCGATATGTCCGGATCTTGGTCTATTCTTGATTCAATTTGCAAGGGACCGTCAACCTCAATATTCTTAGGCATTTTATAAAGCAACAGCTCTCCATAATGTTCTCCATCCATACGAGCTGCCATCCACGAAACCATATTGTTCCGTGAATTGGTAGCACTCGACGCTGGTGTGAAGGGGAGCATGAGCACGAACTCTGGTTTATCTTCTCCTGGAATTTTCATAATGGTATAATACGGTGCGACGTTTTGGGGTTTGGCATCAAAGAGTTCTTTGGCAATGTCCCAGGAATCTTCCTTATTATAGAAAACTGAGGCGTTGGTCATATGAAAGTTCTTAAGCATATTGCTCTGAACCTCAAAAAGCGTTTCAGGATAGCGTAGGTGGCTCTTCAAACTCGGAGACAGGCTCGAAATGTCCTTAAATACTCCTGGGAATATTTTCATGTAGGTATTTAGAATTGGGTCTGAGGGATCAACCGCATAAAAATCAACGGTTCCATCATTGGCATCAATAATCACTTTTACAGAGTTACGAATATAGTTGAAATTTTTATCAGGATACATATTAGAATAGGGAAGAGCATCTGAGGTAGTATAGGCATCGATGATCCATTTGAGGCCACCATCATCGATGACGATGTAGGGATCAGAATCATAGGTTAAAAAAGGTGCTAATTTTTCAACTCTATCTTGTATATTGCGATACACTAACAATTTACTTTCAGGGGTAACTTGACTGGACAGATAAAACCGTGGGGTTGCATGGCGAAGGGAGAGCATCAGCTTGTTCAGTGGTGTAAAAGGAATGCCCGTTTTACCTTGATAAGAATTTTCAGCATTTTCGTTTCCTTGAGGGAAATCGAATTCTTTACCGGTAGTATTAGCGATAACCCAGTTATCGGTTAATTCACCGTAATAAATACGTGGTTCTGACAGCTTAAATTCTGGAAACTCACTGACTGGTGGAACGTCTTTAATGGCAAAGGAGGGCAGACCTTCAGAAGTGACAGCATTGGCAAACGAAGCGGTCACACCTAAACCGTGTGTATATTTGAAATACTCATTCACAAAAGTTTTAGATTTTAAATCAGGGGTTGATATTTCCCGCGGACCAATCATGACTTGACGATATTCTCCGTCGACTGTATACCGGTCGATATCGATGTCATGAAACTTATAATAGAGGCGAATGCCCTGTTTCTGGTTATAGGTTTGTAACATGGGTCTGGCATCGTTGAGTCGAACGTTGTTCAGTGTTGACTGATCTGCTTTCAAAGCGCTCATTGTGATGGGCGTATTTCCAGGATAGTCTATTTCAGTAATATTTCCTAAGCCATAACCATAACGTGTCAATTCAATCTCATGCGCAATATATGGCAGCTCTTTGTTGAGCTCGTTCGGGATCACGATAAACGATTGAACCAGCGCGGGGAGAATTCCATTGATCAAAAACCCGACGACTAAGACACCCGCTACAGGGACTGTTATTAAGCGTGAGTCATCTGAACGAAGAGAGATAAAGGAAGTAATAGATCCTAAAATACAGATCACCATTAACACTTTCAGAGCAGGAAGCGAGATCGTTAAGTCTGCAAATCCAGCACCAACGACATGCCCGTGAACGGAGTAGAGTAACTGGAAAATATCAAGATAAAAGCCGAAGGCTTTTAAGGCAAAGAGAATTCCTATGAGAAACGCAATGTGCTTGCGAGCGGATCCCAAGGAGATGGCACCGCGTTGCCATAATTTTTTTGAACGGATTCTTAAGACACCCGTGGCAATATAAAAAATGGTTGTAAACATGGTAAGTAAGAACAAGGGACCAAAAAAAGCGTTAAATAGAGTTCTCAAAAAGGGTAATTGAAAGAAGTAAAAAGACAAATCCTTGCCGAAAACAGGATCAAGTTTTTCAAAAGGAGTAGCATGGGCAAATGATAATACATCTAACCAGCCCGTGAAACCTGCAACAAAGCTGACTCCAAAACTCACAACAGCAGAAATAGCGAGTAACCAAATAGTGACTTTTCGTTGACTTAGATTTAAAATGGGTCGATTCATGTTCTGCACTAAACGCAAACGAAGACGCAAGCGTTCATTGACAAAGGTTATAATGGCGTGGCGTATAGAAATTAAGGTTCCAGCAATAAAGAAAAAAAGAATGGTGCCGTTTACTGCCTGAAAAAGCAACTTGCTAAGGATAGGTGTCCAAAATAATTGTGAATAACCGAGATCTTTAAACCATAGCCAATCTTCGTACATGCCACTTGAAGCGGTCAGTAGAGACACTAAAACGATAAGACCAATTAAACCTTTAAATAAACGGGACAACGGTAATTCCTCCTTCGAACTTTATTGATTATTATGTTCATAGCAATGACAACATTAACTATAGTATATATTCTTCCCAGTAAATGAAAATTCCTTCATCTATTTTCGGAATCTTTGTCGTTTTATTTATAATTTGGAGTGGATATGGTATACTGATTTGAAATACCCTTAAGGGGTATGTGAAATACAAACATCCTATAAGGAGTGGAAAGACATGTATGACGTTGTAATTATTGGTGCAGGCCCTGCAGGCTTAACAGCTGGAATATATGCAGCACGGGGTGGACTCAAAACAGCTATTGTAGAATTAGCTATGCCAGGAGGTCAGGCGGCGTCAACTGAAAATATTGAAAATTATCCGGGATTTCCAGAAGGAATCAATGGATATGAACTCATGACTTCATTTCATAAACAAGCTTTGACTTTTGGGGTTGAATTTATTTTTGAAGAAGTTCACGAACTAGATCTTAAGGAGCCTCTCAAGAAAATTCACACCGACAGTCAGGTCCTTGAAGCTCGTGCTATCATTATCGCCGCTGGTTCCAAACCTCGGTTACTAGGTGTACCAGGCGAGGATACCTTTAAAGGTCAGGGAGTGTCTTATTGCGCAACCTGTGATGGAGCATTTTTCAAAGGTAAAAAAGTTGTGGTAGTGGGTGGTGGAGATGCTGCCATCGAAGAAGGAATATACCTTACTAAGTTTGCGGAAGAGGTGATCATTGTACACCGAAGGGCGGGTTTCCGAGCGTCAAAAATCGCCTTAGATCGAGCCAACGATAACCCGAAAATACGGTTTGAACTTAATACCATCATTGAGGAAATCCTTGGGTCAGACAACGTAGAAGGTGTTCGTATCCTCAATGTAAACAGTCAAGAAACACGTGAAATCCCTGCTGACGGCGTTTTCATCTATGTTGGAACTGATCCCAATGCTCAATTTATCAGGGGGGACATTGAGTCGGACGATCGAGGTTATATTCTAACTAACGCTCTCTTACAAACTAATATATCAGGCGTATACGCGGTTGGAGATATTCGTAACACTCCCTTGCGACAAGTCGCCACGGCTGTGGGAGATGGCGCTTTGGCAGCAGTAGAAGTGGAAAAATTCCTTGCTGAGAGTGTATAGTAGGATCGGTGAAGTATTATTCTGAATATTTTTAAAAGAACCCATTAAACTTGCTATTCTCAAAACTTAGTACTATAATGTACAATGTAACTGAATCCAAAGAATTGTAAATTATTACAGTCTAAACATTACAATAGAGGAGGGAATTTTTGTGCATTTCGTGGTCTGCTTGAAACAAGTTCCGGACACATCCGAAGTACGAATCGATCCTGAAACCAATACCCTCATGCGGGAGGGCGTACCCTCGATTATTAACCCGTACGATGCCCATGCCTTAGAGGAAGCAATGCGCCTGAAAGAAAAGGTTGGAGGAAAAGTCACCATAGTAAGTATGGGACCCCCACAAGCCAAAGAAGCGCTAAAAAAAGCTATGTCTTACGGCGCGGATCGCGCGATCCTCTTAAGTGATCGTGCTTTTGGTGGTTCAGACTCATTAGCTACTGCGTACATTCTCTCATCTGCCCTGAAAAAGATCCATGAAACTGAGCCAATTGACCTCGTCTTTGCAGGAAAAGAAGCGATTGACGGAGATACCGCCCAAACGGGTCCTGGTATCGCGCAGCGTCTTGGATTTGCTCAACTAACTTACGTTATTAAAGTGAAAGAACTTACTGACAATAACGTAACTGTAGTACGCAAGACGGAAAGTGGACGCCAGGTTGTTCAAGCTGAATTACCCGCCTTAATCACGGTGGAAAAAGAGCTGAACGATTTGCGGTACGCAACACTTCCCAATATGATGAAATCGGTGGCCTACGAACCAGAGATGTGGAATGTGAAGAGTCTATCGTTCGATCTAACACAGATGGGCCTTAAGGGCTCACCAACCAGCGTCTCAAGAATTTTCGCTCCGCCTGGTCGCAGCGGAGGAGAAATAATGGACGGAACAAAAGACCCTAAAGGAACTGCCGCTTCCGTCGTTCAAAAAATCTTTCAGCAGAACATCATTATGGTAAGTCCCCTAGCGAAGGGAGGGAAAAATCAATGACCGTCTCAGTTGACAAAACAAAATGTATCGGGTGTGGGTCATGCATCATGGAATGTCCTAACGAAGCCCTTGACCTGATTGATGGTCTCGCTGTAGTTGATCCGAAGAAATGTAATGACTTGGGCAAATGTGCCGTGGTCTGTCCAACGGATGCCTTGACTTTGGCTAACCAACCCGATAAACCTAAAGAAACACTTGATCCTGAAGCTGGCTCTAAACTTAAGTTAAAAGACCCTCTGCCAGAATCCGTCCAGGATTACGCCGCAGGTAACGAGAAAAAGACCATTGTCTCACAGGTAAGGCCTGTGGCTGGTGGAGATGTCTGGAGTGGCGTCTGGGTAATTATTGAAGTTTCCAATGGGGAGGTTGCTCCTGTAGGCTGGGAACTGTTAGGAGAAGGTCGCAAGCTCGCTGACGAGATAGGCTGTGAGCTATGTGCAGTGATTACTGGTCACATGGTCGATAGTGTCATACCTGAAGCGTTTGCTTATGGGGCAGAAAAAGTTTATGTCATTGATCACCCTGTACTTAAAGATTACCGCACAGAACCCTATGCAGAAGCGATGGTTAGCCTGGTCACTAAATATCAACCAGAAATTATTTTAATGGGTGCAACCTCCATGGGACGAGATGTTTTCCCAGCTGTTGCCACTAAATTACAAACCGGCTTAACCGCTGACTGTACGGTCCTTGGCATTGATCCAAAGACAAAGCTTTTACTACAGACCCGGCCTGCCTTCGGTGGAAATATTATGGCGACAATTATGTGCCGTACCAGTCGTCCGCAAATGTCTACCGTACGTCCAAGAGTTATGGAAATGCCAGAACGTGTTGACGGACGTGAAGGAGAATTGATTCGTGAAGAATTTAACTCTAACGAAAGCGATTTTCACACTAAAGTCATCGAGTTTATTACAGCTGATGCAAAGAGTGCCTTCTTAGATAAGGCTGAAATCATCGTATCAGTCGGTATGGGTATCGGCGCGAAAAGAAACCTAGCAATTGCCGAAGATTTGGCCGAAGTTTTAGGGGCTACGCTTGCAGGCTCAAGAGGTGCTGTAGAGGCAGGCTGGTTGACACATGATCAACAAGTCGGGCAATCTGGTGTAACCGTTCGGCCGAAAGTATATATCGCTATGGGAATTTCTGGTGCTATTCAGCATTTAGTGGGAATGGAAACTTCAGACTTCATTATCGCTATTAACAATGATCCAGAGGCTCCCATCATGAACGTCGCCAATTTTGGTATTGTCGGAGACCTATTTCAAATAGTACCTGCGCTGACCGCAGAGTTTAAAAAACGCCTTCAGCACGGCGTGGCAAATTAAGGAGGGGCAAACATGGAAAACTTTGATGTAATTATCGTTGGAGGCGGACCTGCTGGCCTGTCTGCCGCGCTCAGTGCTGCTAAAGCTGGCATGAAAACTATCGTCATTGAACGCGGGGATTATCCGGGAACTAAAAATGTCATGGGGGGCATACTTTATACAAAAGCTACCGACATGGTCGTACCGGAATTTTGGAAAGAAGCACCGTTAGAACGTCCCATTATTGAACAACGTATTGCTATGTTGAGTGGCGATGAGTCGATCATGGCGGGTTATCGTGATCCAGCTTGGGGCGTTGAACCCTTTAACGCGCACTCAATTTTACGTGTTAAGTTCGATGCTTGGTTAGCAAAACAAGCTGAAAAAGCTGGCGTTATGATTCTGACAGAAACTTTAGTAGAAGATTTACTCTATCAAGATGATCGAGTCGTAGGCGTTCGTACTGGACGAGCTGAAGGGGATTTGGGTGCTAAGGTCGTTATCATAGCGGAAGGGGTTAATAACTTCTTAGCGGTAAAAGCAGGCCTTGCTAAACCTTTAAAGCCCCAAAACGTGGCAGCTACAGTAAAAGAAGTGATTGCCTTGCCTAAAGAGAAGATCGAAGATCGTTTCTGTCTTGATGAAGGTCAAGGGGCTACCATCGAACTCTACGGAGATTCCACAGCAGGACTGATGGGTACAGGCTGGATTTACACCAATAAAGAATCCATTTCCATTGGCGTAGGAGCAATTTTGGATCCGATGATTCGTAATAATTGGACACCTAATGATCTGTTAGAAAATCTTAAATCAAAGCCTTATGTGAAACGTCTTCTTCAAGGTGGAGAAACCAAAGAATATTTGGCGCACCTAATCCCTGAAGGCGGCTATCATTCATTGCCCAAACTTCATCGTCAAGGGGTTCTTGTTGTGGGGGATACGGCCATGCTCATGAATTCGTTAAATCGGGAGGGCTCAAACCTTGCTATGATCTCCGGTAAAATTGCCGGTGAAGTCGCTGCACAAACCATTAAGACCGGGGATGTTAGTGACCAAGCCATGACCGTTTACGAAACTCGTTTGCGCGATTCCTTCGTACTCAAGGACCTTCACCATTATCGCCATATGGGTATGTTCTTTGAGAAAAACGAGCATCTCTTAAAAACTTATCCAAAGCTATTTGCTCAAGCGGCCAAGATGTATCTATCGGCTGATGGGACAGCTAAGAAGGAACGTCAAAAGGAAATTATTAAGATGGCCTTCGAACATCGCTCAAAACTTGGTCTAATCAAGGATGTTTATGGGGCATGGAGGGCACTGTTATGAAACTAGATGATAAACTTTTTTTGGTACGATTTAATACCGATAAGTTAAATCACATTAAGATCAAGGATCCTAATGTATGCTTGAAGCAGTGTCAAGACAAACCCTGTACAAGTTTTTGCCCAGCCCATGTCTATGATTGGGATGAAGAAGAAAAACGCATCTCTGTTGGGTACGAAGGGTGCCTTGAGTGTGGGACCTGTCTTATTGGTTGCCCTTATGGCAACATTGACTGGAAGTACCCTAGAGGTGGGTTTGGTGTTTCGTGGAAGAACGGTTAATTCTATGACAATAAACTTAATCGTAGGGTAAATAGCAAGAACAGAGATGGCTTAAAGGCCGTCTCTGTTCTTTATTTTTGACAGACATTTATCTAATAGGTAGAATAGGGAAGGGGGAATGGATCAGTTGAACATGGACAAACAAGTTATTGAGGAAGCTATTAATAAAGAAACACAACTTATTAAACGGTTAAAGTCTTTCACTAAAGTCTTGGTGGCCTTTTCCGGAGGTGTTGACTCGACCTATTTACTGGCTGTCGCCCAAGAATCCTTAATGGGAAATTGTAAAGCTGTCTTTGCGCGCGGACCCATGATCTCTTCTCAAGAAGAGAAAGAAACTCTCGCTATAATACAACAATTGACGTTTCCCGTTGAAGTGATTGACTTAAATATTTTGGATTTAGAGGGGTTCCGAGAAAATTCTCCAAAACGTTGTTACTATTGCAAGAAAAAACTTTTCGAGACTTTTCTGGATTATAGCGAACGATCTGGTTATTCTACCGTTATCGAGGGTACAAACGCTTCCGACACAAAGGACTATCGTCCTGGAAGGATAGCGCTTCAAGAGTTAGGCATTATAAGTCCCCTTTTAGACGTAGGTCTGACAAAAGCAGAAATACGGCTATTATCCAAACGTCGGCGTTTACCTACGTGGAATAAACCTTCAATGGCTTGTCTAGCTTCTCGCGTGCCTTTTGGAGATACTATCACGGCAGAACTGCTTCAACGTATTGCTGGTGCGGAAGCGATCCTTCATCATCTTGGGTACAACGAATGTCGGGTAAGGGTCCATAACGATATTGCCCGTCTTGAAATACCGTTAGATAGCTTCTCCACATTCCTGCAACAGCGTACTGAAGTGACTGCCTCAATCCTCAAACTAGGCTTTAGATTTGTAACCTTAGACTTAATGGGTCTGCAGTCAGGCAGCCTCAACCCGATTCAAAAGGAGCGTCATGGATGAATGAAGAGACCATAAAGACCCTACTTGAATGTGTCCAACAAGGATCATGTTCACCTGCCGAAGCGTTACTCCAATTAAAAGATCTTCCCTATGAAGATCTAGGGTTTGCGAGGTTAGATCATCACCGAGGGCTTCGCACAGGACAATCAGAGGTAATTTTCTGTCAAGGAAAGCAACCTGACCAAATTATTAGTATTTTATCTCACTTAGGTGCCAAGTCCAAAAATGTGCTGGCAACCCGACTTGATCCTGAATCTGCAGACAAAATATTACCCCATTTCCCTAGTGCCCACTATGATTCCTTAGCACGCTGTCTGCTTCTTCGCCCCTTAGATGAGCCCACCATTTCCGGTCGGATTCTGATTATGACGGCAGGGACTGCTGATCTCCCAGTCGCACAAGAAGCCTTACTCACGGCTCGCTATATGGGACATGAGGTTGATACTCTTTTTGACGTAGGCGTCGCAGGTATACACCGCCTACTTGGTCAGAGAGACTTAATGGAACGGGCGGAAGTGCTGATAGTTGTTGCAGGCATGGAAGGTGCCTTAGCCAGTGTCGTCGGAGGACTCGTCGAGCAACCGGTGATTGCTGTACCCACGAGTGTGGGGTATGGTGCTCACTTTCAAGGACTAGCAGCCTTACTCAGTATGTTAAATAGTTGCGCGTCTGGAGTCGGCGTGGTTAATATTGATAACGGTTTTGGGGCAGCTTCATTAGCCTCAGCGATTGTGCGACGTATTTCGAGAAAAAGATAGTAAGGAGTCTTGGCTTGAGAACTTTATATTGGGATACATTTGCTGGCATCAGTGGCGATATGGCCCTAGGGTCACTGATTGCTTTAGGTGCTGATCCAGAAATTATTGTGGATCAGCTTCATTCCATAGGACTGACTGAATTTGTCCTTGATGTTCGTTTGCGTCAGGTCCATGGAATTCAAGCCACGGACATCGATGTCGTTATTTCTACGGAGAACGATGAACAGCACGAAAATCATAAAGATAAAAAACATCATCATCGACGTCTCCAAGATATTCAAAAAATGATTCTCAGTGGGACTTTGTCAGAGCGCTCTAAAAAGAGAGCCCTGTTAGTCTTTAATGTACTAGCTGAGGCGGAGGCACAGGTTCACGGGACAACGCTTGAGGAGGTTCATTTTCACGAAGTAGGGGCCGTTGATTCGCTGGTGGATATTGTGGGGACCTGTATCGCCTTGGATCAGCTAGACATTGACTTGATTCGAGTCTCTACATTGCCTTGGTCACGTGGCTTTGTGCATTGTGAACATGGAATATTACCTATACCCGCTCCTGCGACACTGATGCTTTTGCGCGGCTTCAAATTCCACGAATCAGGCATCACGGGCGAGCTTATTACTCCAACTGGAGCCGCACTTCTGCGTGCCTTAGCTCAACAATCAACCTTTCCGGAGATGACGTTGCTCAATGTAGGGTATGGATCAGGCAAGAATGATTACGGCATACCAAGTTTGTTACGTGGAATTTTAGGGGAGATATAAAAAGAGGTGATATAATGTTCCAACAAATTACAAATAGCCTCAGACAATCGGGTTGGACACTGGTGACCTTAGAGGGTAACTGGGTTAGTGCAACGCATGAGTCGCTGAATAGGGGACTTATTTTAGGTGATTTGAGTGAACTTCCCAATGAATTCACGTCTTGGATTCGATCTTATACTGATATTACTAAGTGGGACGTTCTAGTTTTTTGCCCAAATGGCATTGATTCTTCACACTTGAAAAAGCGCCCTTTTCATGATGTTCAACTTTGGTACTGGGATATGAAGCAGGGTAACTTATTTCCGTTTCCTCCAACCAAAGACCCTTTAATTCCACGTTGGTTAAAGCAACTTGCTAGCGGTCATCCAGTTTCTTTAGAGAAGGAATCCCAAGGGGTGAATTCTTTTCAACCGTTTATTACGTATACTTTAATAGGCTTAAACATGATCTATTTTCTAATCATGGTGTTTGCTGGACTACATTTGTTTCCAAGCCCTGTGGATGCATCGATCGATCAACGTGTTCTTATTACCTTTGGAGCCAAGGTTAACACGCTGATTCAGGACGGTGAAGTCTGGCGGTTATTCACGAGTACATTTATTCATATCGGCATCATCCACCTGATCTTTAACTTGTATGCCTTGTGGGCATTAGGTCCTTTAACTGAAGAAGGCCTGGGGCACCGCAAGTTCTTAGTGATTTATATCTTGAGTGGTCTCGGAGGATCAATTTCCAGCTTCCTATTTTCTCCAGCCCTTTCAGCAGGAGCTTCTGGGGCAATCTTTGGACTATTAGGTGCATTACTCTATTATAGCTATAAACGTCCTGCACTTTGGAAGTCAGGTTTGGGTATGAATCTGGTTATTGTAATTTTAGTTAATTTCGGATTTGGCTTAGTCCAGCCAGGTATCGATAATTTTGCCCATTTAGGAGGATTTATTACGGGTACGATCTGCAGTGTTCTTCTATTACGAAAGCCGCAAAATTTATCAGAATAATACCTCTTTTTCCCAGCATAATATTTTCTCATTTATGGACAAAATACCATTAAGAGCTTGCGGTTTCTTAGCAAGGTGGCTGTCAATAAATTGCCATCGTTAGTTAAGAAAGCGTGAGTTCTATTTTGGTTGGAGTTTTTAAGCTAAAATAGGTCATGTTGAATATTTTACCACTTAAAGGTATACCTATCCGCTTGATTAACAGAAAAAGACGTTGGAAGAAGACAGTTCGATGTTATAATGTACAAAGGAGAGATGAGGGGTTGCTGTGAAAAAAAGAAGACTAAGAAAAATTAGTTATTTCTCGCGTGATCGTTGGGTACATATGATTTTGCTTTTGATGGTCACACTAGTGCTATCTAGGCTAGTAATACTACAGTTAGTGCAAGCTGCGGATCTTAAAGCAAAGGGAATTGAGCGTCGCACCACAGATGAAAGTCTTCTACCTGAACGAGGCACGATCTTTGATGCTCAAGGGCACGTTCTAGCTCAGAGCATCCCGGTTAAACAAATATATGCCGATCCCAAAACGTTGAGTGGTTTAATCGAAGACAACAAATACAAGAAAACAAAGGAAGAGGTTGCCCAGCAGCTTGGAACGATCCTTGCCATAGAACCTCAGGACATACTTGATAAACTTAATAAGAAGGATTCATTGTGGATTAGCTTAGCCCATCAAGTGGACGTGACTAAAGCCGATGAAATCATGGCGCTTAAAATCCCAGGGGTCGGTTTACTTGAAGAGCAGAAACGTTTCTATCCTATGGGGAATTTTGCGGCCTCTGCACTCGGAATCGTGAACCTAGCAGGTCATGGAATGGAAGGCGTGGAAGCTTATTATGATAAGGCCTTATTTGGTGTACCTGGTTTCAAATCACAGGAACAAGATACAAAGGACCGTTCGATCCTTGATGCGCTTCATCAAATTGATCCCACAAGACCTGGAAACAACATTGCATTAACACTTGATTCAACGATTCAAAACTTAGTTGAGGAACAGCTTGATGAATTACAACAAGCAACCAAAGCTAATAGCGTCACAATTTTGGCAATGGACCCAAAGACAGGGAAAGTTCTGGGTATGGGGTCCCGTCCCACGTTTAATCCCACGGAATATACTAAAGCTGCAGACGGTGCTCGTCGTAACCTGGCAATTGGTATGTCCTATGAACCAGGCTCAACCTTTAAGATTATTACTGGAGCGGCCGCTTTGGAAGAGGGGGTCGTCAGACCTAGTGATACGTTTAAAGATGAAGGGTTCTTAAAGATACCACCACTCACAATTTATAACTGGGACTCTGACCAAAAGGGTTCACACGGTAATCCCACGTTTACGAAAGGGATGCAGTTATCCTCTAATGTCGTACTGGCACAGGTTGGAATGAAATTAGGTAGAGATTCCTTTTATACTTACTTAAGCGCTTTCGGATTTGGCGCTAAAACAGGGATTGATATTTCAGGAGAAGAAAGTGGCCTGCTGCTTCCACTGGACAAAGTGCGAGATATAGATCTGGCAACAATGTCTTTTGGTCAGACCAATTCAGTAACGCCTATACAATTATTAACTGCAATTTCTGCAATTGCGAATGGAGGGACACTATACCATCCCTATATCGTTGATAAAATAACAACACCTGATGGACAAGTTGTTGAGCAGCAAAAACCGACCCCAGTGCGTCAGGTCGTCACTAAAGCGACCGCAGCGGAAATGACTAAAATCCTAGAACAAGTCGTTTCAGATGGGACTGGGGGCCTCGCCAAAATTCCAGGCATTAATGTTGCAGGTAAAACAGGAACTGCCCAGAAAGTCGATCCAAAGACTGGCCGATATTCGCCGACAGATTTTATCGCATCATTTGCCGCATACGCGCCTGCTGAGGACCCTAAAATTGCAGTTCTTGTCATTATAGATACGCCTACAGAGGGCGGAAGCCATCAAGGAGGAACCCTAGGTGGACCTAGAGCTAAAGCGATTATTGAGGGAACTTTGCAATATTTTGGTTATCCTGTTGGAAAAGATACTGAAAGCACTGTCACCATTTCTCCTGGCGATTCAGCGGTTAGACCCTCACCCAAACCTGTCATCCCAGAACGGGCACCTGTAGGCGGGGAAGTTGTTATACCTGATCTAACAGGAATGACCATGCGTCAAGTTGGGGATGAGTTGGCAAAATCAGAACTGCACTTTAATTTTACCGGGAGCGGGTTAGTCACTCAACAAACACCCCAACCAGGTAAGGTCGTCGTTAAAGGTACCAACATAGAAATTAAGTTTGCTTCTATGAACAGCGTAAATCCTTAGTAATATTAAAGAAAAACTAGTATATGAGAGTACCTTACTTGATCTGGATATGCTAGAGTTAGTCGTGAATAAAATAATCGGAGGAATGAATTATGCGTCTTGACCAACAGATAGACTTAATGAAAGAAGACCTCATTGCGGCCATCCAAGCATGTATCCAAATTAAGAGTGTCAAGGATATTGAACATGCTGCACCCGGTGCCCCTTTCGGTCGGGGTATTAAAGATGCCTTAGAATGGTCCTTAGCTTTGGGTGAAAAATACGGCTTCAATGTAAAAAATGTTGAAGGGTATGCCGGTCATATTGAAATGGGCACGGGGGAACTTTTAGGAATACTGGGACATATTGATGTCGTACCTGAAGGAGATGGATGGTCAGTACCGCCTTATAGTGGGACGATTAAAGATGGTAAAATTTTCGGTCGAGGGGCCTTAGATGACAAAGGACCGTCGATAACAGCTCTATTCGCTATGAAAGCGATAAAAGATGCAGGTATTCCCTTAAATATGAGAGTTCGCCTAATTTTAGGGACAGATGAAGAGTCTGGTTGGGCTGATATGGATTATTATCTTAAGAAGGAAGAAGTGCCTCAAATCGGATTTGCTCCAGACGCGGAGTTCCCTGTGATCCATGCCGAGAAGGGCATTCTTCATCTAGAATTGAGTCAAGCCTATGCCACACCATTTTCCCATCTCGTCCAAGTCCAGGGTGGAGAACGTGCAAACATTGTTCCTGATGTTTGCGAAGTGAGCTTGAAGGGGATCGCCGGTGACATAATCACACAGAAATTGAAGGACTTCTCGTTTCCACAGGGCGTTAGCGTTAAGGTTGGTAGTTCCGGAACAGAGCAGGAAACTAAACTGACCATTAGGGGAGTTGGCGCTCATGGGAGTCTTCCGCAGAATGGCAAAAATGCGGTTCTCTATGCCTTGCAATTCCTTCAGACATTACCTCTGGACCCTGAAGAACAAGACCTGCTTAAGTTTATTTTGGCGCACCCAGGCACTGGATTTTATGGGGAAGGTTTTGGAGTCGCTTTAAGTGATGAACCCTCTGGTAAACTTTCACTTAATCTAGGTATCTTTGAATTGAGTTTAGATAAGGTTCGCTTCGTCATCGATATAAGGTACCCAGTTACCTTTAAACGAGACGATATTTACCTTCCTATAAAAAAAATAGCCGAATCTAAAAAATTCTCTCTTAATATTTTAGCCGATCAGGAAGCACATCATGTCCCAAAAGATAGTCCCTTAGTTCAATCTTTGCTCAAAGCCTACGCAGATGTGACTGGGCTAGAACCCTTTGCCTTTGCTATTGGCGGGGGAACGTATGCTAAAGCACTGCCACAAGGCGTCGCCTTTGGACCTGGTTTTCCAGGTGAACCGGATGGAATCCATTGCCCGGATGAATTCATCTCTATCGAGAATCTGCTCATAACGACCAAAGTGTATGCTCAAGCTATTCTTAACTTAGCTGCTGACCCAGAAAACCGATAGATCAGAAGGCTTGACTATTTTATGATTTAGACGTATAATTTCTATTGTCGTCAATGTGCGCCACTAGCTCAGCTGGTAGAGCATCCGACTCTTAATCGGCAGGTCCCCGGTTCGAACCCGGGGTAGCGCACCAAATTAAAACATGACTCCCGCAAGCAATTGCGGGTTTTTGTTTGTCTATATACACAGATTCCATCTATGTGAGAAATGGGAACTGCACACATTTCATAGGATATGATGACAGATTACTACCTAATAACAATAACTTTTTCCAATATTATATTGACCTTTATGGCTATATCGGTTCTAATGAACTAAGCGAATGTGCTTATTATGGTGAATTATTGGTTCCAGGTTTCTCAAATCGACCTGATAGGGAATGATTTTAAGAAAGTTGGTGAGTGTTTTGGCAGTAAAAAATTGGTCTATACGCGATTCAAAAAGAAAACCAGGAAATATTGTAGAATTCTATTTATTGAACAAGTTAAATAAAAGACAAGTCGTCGTAACCTTTGCAGACGACAAATTGGTTGATGTAGGAGAAGAAGATAGCTTACCTCCATACATTATGACAGAGATGAAAAAGTACCTTGGTGGCATATCGGTTTTTAGGTGTCGTTGTGTGGGACTATGTAAGTACTGTATTAAACCAGAGGGCGAAGGGACTGCGTTTGCTGGTTCAGGGGTTTGCAAACATTATGCTGGTCTCGCTTGTAACGTCTCTGCAGGAGACATAACTATCAAGAACAATCCCAGAGGGTACAAGGAAATGGACCGTTGTAAACTTGCAGCTACAAAATAAACTAAGAACATCTAAACTTGGCACCTCAATTTCCTATTGACAAAGATACCCAATACATCTAAAATTAAAATAATAGTTTGTTAAATCCGATGATCAGAAAAAGTAACTGATTGATGTTGTGAAGCGAGCCGGCGGATGGTGAGAGGTCCGGTGCAAGGGACATCAGTGAATGGTTCTGTGAGGAGTAGGGGGAAAGAGCGCTTGCTTGACTATCCCGTGCCGTTTGTCCCGACGTTACTAGGGAAGGGTATTGATACGAAGGCTTCAGCCTGAGTTGCGTACCTGTTGAAGAGAAACCAACCTTTCTCAAGAAGGAACAGTTTCTGAATTGGGTGGCACCGCGAGCCATATCGCCCCATGTTGTGGGTGATATGGCTTTTTTGCGTTCATAAGTACTTAATTCTAAAGTTATATTGAAATAGGAAGGAAGTTGAATCTATGACGATAGAGTTACTAATGGGAAATCAGGCCATTGCTATGGGGGCAATTCGCTCTGGAGTAGGAGTCGTCACAGGATATCCTGGAACGCCGTCCACGGAAATCCTGGAAACAATGTCTAAGAATAATCCTGGAAATGTATACGTTGAGTGGTCAGTCAATGAAAAATCAGCTTTAGAGGTTGCTGCGGGAGCTTCGTATGCGGGCTTGCGAACCCTGGTAACGATGAAGCAAGTGGGTCTAAATGTCGCTTCAGATCCACTAATGAGTCTCGCTTACATTGGAGTTAAGGGAGGCATGGTCGTCGTCGTAGCGGATGATCCTGGTCCAATTTCCTCTCAAACTGAACAGGATACTCGGCATTTCGGGATCTTTTCGAAATTACCCGTCTTTGACCCTTGCTCACCTGAAGAGGCCTATCTGATGATTGGTGATGCTTTTGACTATTCTGAGAAATATAATACGCCTGTTTTATTCCGGCCTACCACCAGAGTCTGCCATGGCTATGCTACTGTGGACTTAGATGAAAACCGTTATGAGGTGAAAGCAGCAGGTTTTATTAAGGATCCCAAGTGGGCAATTTTCCCTCGACTTTCTTATCAAAATCATCTAAAAATGGAGGCACAGCTACCAGTTATCGCTGAAGACTTTTCGTCTTATCGCTTTAATTCTGTGACTGGAACGGGTAAAAAAGGCCTAGCAACAGGAGGCATCAATTATGCCTATACTTGTGAAGCTTTATTGCACTTGGAAGGTGAATGCAAGATATTTAAAGTTGCAACACCTCATCCGTTCCCTGAAAAACTCGCCTTGGAATTTCTAGACGGTCTAGAAGAAGTTCTTGTAGTGGAGGAATTGGATCCTGTCATTGAAAAACAATTGGTCTATTTATGTGGGAAATATCATCTGCCGGTTAGAATAAGGGGCAAGCTAACACAACACATCCAAGTCGCGGGTGAAAACTCCGTAGAAACCGTGACTAAGGCTGTTGGAAATTTTCTAGGAATACCAGTTCCATTTACAAAGCTACCAGAAAATCTACCGGCACTGCCAGTTAGGCCACCTGTGTTATGCGCGGGCTGCCCCCATAGAGCTTCTTTCTATTCAGTGAAACAGGCTATGAAGGGTCAGAAAGCTGTCTTCTCTGGAGACATTGGTTGCTATACTCTGGGAAATGCGAAACCTCTTGAAATGGTGGATACTTGTCTTTGTATGGGCGCTGGAATTACGATAGCTCAGGGATTACACCGAGCAGAACCTGACGTTATTAATTTTGCTTTTATCGGGGATTCTACGTTTTTCCATTCTGGAATACCAGGTGTGATCAATGCCGTTTACAATGAATCAGATATTGTTCTCATAGTTTTAGATAACTCAACGACTGCGATGACGGGCCATCAGCCCCATCCCGGAACAGGTAAAACGATGATGGGTACTATTTCAGAAAAAATCAGTATCAGCAAGGTACTGCTAGCTCTTGGCGTAAAGCATGTTGTAACGAGAGATCCTTTTAAGCTGGACCAGGCCATTGTTGCTGTCCAAGAAGCAGCAGCTTATAAGGGGTTATCTGCTGTTATCTTTAAGTCTCCTTGCATTGCTGTAGTGGATAAAGCTGCCTCGTACTACGTCGATGTGGACAAGTGTACGGGCTGTAAAATTTGTATTAAAGAATTGGGCTGCCCTGCCATCGTAAAAGAGAAGGACAAGGTGTGGATCGATCCCACCTTATGCTATGGCTGTTCAATCTGCGAACAGGTTTGTCCATTTAAGGCGATTGGAGGTGCAACTCAATGATTAATTGTCTTTTAGCGGGGGTTGGTGGACAAGGAATTGTTCTAGCTTCAAAACTTATAGCTCATGCGGCAATGAACAAGGGTTTGAATGTCCGTACAGCTGAAACCATTGGTATGGCTCAGCGTGGTGGTTGTGTTGTAAGTCATGTTCGTATGGGTGAGGGGCTTCATTCTCCTTTGATTTCCCTTAAATCGGCTGATATGGTCATTGGTTTTGAACCAGCAGAGGCCGTAAGGTGTTTGTCTTATTTAAAAGACGGTGGAACTGTCATTGTCAGCCAAAAATCTATCAAGCCAGTCACTGACTCACTCTCAAACACTAATTATAATGGGGATGAAATGCTTAAATACCTTGGCAGTCATGTAAAGCATTTAATGGTTGTTGATACTGAAGCTGTTATTGCAGAATGTGGTAGCACTAAGGTTCTGAATATTGCCTTGCTGGGTGCTGCAGTAGCAGCAGGGAACCTTGGAATTTCCTTCACAGATATGGAGAAGACCATCGCTCAAATGTTGCCGCAACGATTTGTTGAAATGAATCTAAAAGCACTCAGTGCCGGCGCCAAGACCGTCTTAAAGGAGATTATACGATGATGAATGAAGCGCAGTTTATTGGGATTAAAGAAATGCTGATTAGACTCTCCCAGGTTGACCAATTTTATAAAAATAAATTTTCAGGCATTGATCTTTCGACGCTTCAAAATCAAGAGGATTTTGAAAAGCTACCCTTTACCGATAAAAGTGATTTGAGAGATGCCTATCCCTTGGGTCTGCAAGCCGTCCCCGATAGTGAAATCGTACGCATTCATTCCTCTTCCGGTACGACAGGCACCCCCGTCATCATTCCTTACACTAAACAGGATGTCACAGATTGGGCTGAAATGTTTAAACGCTGTTACCAAACCGCTGGATTAACAAATCTGGATCGAGTGCACATCACACCCGGGTATGGTTTGTGGACCGCAGGAATAGGGTTTCAAGCGGGGACAGAGCTCATAGGGGCAATGGCCATTCCGATGGGACCAGGGAACACGGATAAACAAATTAAGATGATGAGGGATTTAAAAAGCACGGTGTTATGTGCCACGTCTTCTTATGCCCTTCTATTAGCAGAAGAAATTACCAAGCGCAAAGTAAGGGATAAGATATATTTGACCAAGGGAATCATAGGTTCAGAACGTTGGGGAGAAAAAATGCGACGACGCATTGCCAATGAGCTTGGGGTTCAACTCTATGATATCTATGGTTTGACGGAGATCTATGGGCCTGGTATTGCCATGAGCTGTGATAAAGAATGCGGTATGCATTACTGGGATGATTTTTTGTATTTTGAAATTATTGATCAACACACGGGTAAACAGATGCCTTATGGTGAAATTGGTGAGTTGGTTATTACTACGCTCAGAAAAGAAGGGGCTCCCCTTATACGGTATCGTACTCATGATCTCACACGATTTATGCCAGGTGAATGTGCTTGTGGTCTGAAATACCCAAGGATTGATACACTGATTGGACGCACAGACGACATGATTAAGGTAAAAGGTACAAACATTTTTCCAGCGCAAATTGATGAAATACTGCGAGAAGTTGAAGGGACAAGCAGCGAATATCAGGTAATTATTGACCATTTAAACGGCAAAGACATTTTGACTTTGTTTTTTGAGCTGGAAAACGAGGCTGATAAAGCCAGCGTTGAGCAAAGTGTCAAATATCACTGCAAAACAAACATCGGTATTACTGTAGTCCCCAAGGCCGTTTCAATCGGTGAGCTTCCTAGAAGTGAGAAGAAATCCACCCGTATTTTTGATAATAGGTATTGAAAATATTTAAATAATACAATTTCAAAGCTTTGTTGGCTCCACATAATGATATAATACTATTAAATATCCTGAATATTGGATAAAATGAAATCACTAGTACTTGATCCCTGAGTGTTAATGGCGTTAAAGCATAATTTGATACTGACTTTACGAATGAGAGGGGGGCTAGTGATGCCGATTCGCCAGAAATTTGATAATGACTTGGAGGAACTACGTTTAAGTATATTAGACCTAGGCAAGAGGGTTGACCAACGAATCGTTCTTGCAGTGGAATCTATGATTCACCAGGATGAAGAAAAAGCAAGAACAGTTATAGTGGGAGATTTAGAAATCAATCATCTTCAAGCATTGATTGAGGAAAAATGTATTCTAATCATAGCGACTCAACAGCCTTTTGCCCGTGATTTACGCAAGGTAGTAGCGGGCTTTAAAATCTCCATCTATCTCGAAAGGATGGGAGATTTATCCGTGAACATAGCAAAGCTAACCATAAGAATAGGTCAAGAGAAATTGATTAAGCCTCTCCTAGATATCCCACGCATGAGTTCTTTAGTGGAGGAAATGGTTAACCTTGGGCTCCAAGCCTACGTTCAAGAAGATTGCAAAGTTGCCTCAGAGATGGCCGCGATGGATGATGAAGTTGACGGAATTTATTCTCAGGTTTTTGAGGAACTACTGGCTATTATGATGAAATATCCTTCGCAAGTGACTCAGGCTAACTACTTACTCTTTGCCTGTCGCTTTCTTGAACGACTAGGTGACTACTGTACAAATATTGCTGAAGAAATAATCTATATATGTACTGGTAAGCGATTAAATTTAAACGAGTAGAATAAAGAACTGGCTTAAAAGCCAGTTCTTTATAACATTTTAAGTCCCAAGCCATGCTTTGCCTCCCTTATATGAACATTTTCCATACTTATAGCATGCTGGTTAATAAGCGTGAAAAAATATATTACATAGGGCATATGAATTTTCATTACCGGGAAAACTAACCTTGGTTTATTAGATTGAGATTTGAAAGGGAGTAATATTGAATGGGCACTAACAAGAAAAATTCCAAGCAAAAACCACCTGGTACTGTTAGAGATCCACACTATACGGAGTATGACACACAGAAAGATCGAAATATCCAAAAGCCTTTACCCCGTGTTACTCCATAATAAAGAGAAATATGATATAGGTAAAATATCCAATCGGTAAACTTACAACAATCACACTTTGTAAGTTTACCCGTTCTATGAGGAATAATAGTATTAACCAGCTTAAACTATTGTTTGAATAAACATATAAAAAGAAGGTATTTGTATATTTGCACAGAATGATGATTATCATATGCAAATTTTTAAATGCATTGTCTGGTAATATGCCAGATATAAATAAGGAGGATCTTTAATGACTTTAAAAGTAGCAATTAATGGTTTCGGTAGAATCGGTCGTCTAACACTTCGTGCCTCTTTGAATCAATCTCTTCCTTTCGAGGTAGTGGCCATCAATGACCTGGCAAGTCCTGCTATGTTAGCCCATTTGTTTAAATATGATTCAGTGCATGGAGTTCTTCCTAATAAAGTGGAAATTGAAGGAAGTACCATGATTGTTGACGGAAAACGCATTGAAATTTTCGCTGAGAGAAGTCCATTAGATTTACCTTGGGCTAAACTTGGAGTAGATATCGTTATTGAATCAACAGGCCGTTTTACAAAACGTGACGCTGCAGCGCAACATCTGACAGCAGGTGCTAAGAAAGTTGTCATCTCTGCTCCCGCTAAAGAAGAAGATATCACAATTGTTATGGGCGTGAACGACGATAAATATGATCCGCTGAAGCACCATGTTATTTCGAACGCCTCTTGTACAACGAACTGCCTTGCTCCTGTCGCTAAAATCTTACTTGATAATTTTGGGATTGAACAAGGGATGATGACAACGACTCATGCAGTCACAGGTGACCAAAGAATCACAGACATGGACCATTCAGATTGGCGTCGTTCTAGGGCAGCCTATCAATCCATGATCCCAACGACTACTGGTGCAGCCAAAGCAGTGACCCTTGTTCTACCCGAATTAGTCGGCAAGATGAATGGACTGGCTGTTCGCGTTCCAACACCGAATGTATCTTTGGTTGACTTTGTCGCCAATTTAACGAAGCCCACCACGAAGGAAGAAGTCAATGCTAAACTGCGTGAAGCGGCAGATGGTAAACTAAAAGGAATCCTCGAGTATACTGAGTTACCACTAGTTTCCCACGACTTTAATGGTAACCCTGCTAGTTCAATCGTTGATGCGATGTCGACCATGATGATCGGGGATCGTATGGTGAAAGTATTGGCTTGGTATGATAACGAATGGGGCTATTCAAACCGCATTTTAGATTTAGTGAAACTTATTGTCGAGAAAGGTCTGTAAACTAGGAGGGATTACTCCATGAGAAGGACGAAAATTGTCTGTACTATCGGTCCGGCCAGCGAATCTAGAGAAAAGGTTCGAGCGCTTCTAGCAGCAGGTATGGATGTTGCACGATTGAATTTTTCTCATGGAACGCATGAGGAACATGGCCAAAGAATTGTGATCCTCAAAGAAGAAGCTGCTAAAATGGGGAAACATCTGGGCATTTTGCTGGACACCAAAGGCCCAGAAATCCGTACCGGTAAGGTTCCTAATGAGGGTATTACTCTTGAAAACGGATCGGAATTTAATCTAGACACACAACTAAGCAGTATAGGTAATCAACATCGGGTGGGGATTACCTATACTGAGCTATGGCAAAAAGTAGCAGTAGGTACCCATATTCTCATTGATGATGGTCAACTCGATTTAAAAGTCACCTCCGTGGATAACCAAGTTATTCGAACGATTATTCAAAATGGTGGCGTTCTAAAGTCGCAAAAAGGCGTTAATGTTCCTAGCGCGCTGATCGATTTACCCGCTGTCACAGATAGGGATGTTGAGGATATTCGTTTCGGAATTTCCCAAGGGATTGATTTTATCGCCGCCTCTTTTACTCGTACGGCTAGCAATGTTTTGGACGTTCGCCGGGTTTGTGAAGAGATGGAGGCCGATGTCCACATCATCGCCAAAATCGAAAGCCAAGAAGGTGTGGATAACTTAGATTCTATCCTTGAAGTAGCTGATGGTCTCATGGTTGCTCGCGGCGATCTTGGCGTCGAAATCCCCGTTGAAGAAGTCCCTATTAGACAAAAAGAAATGATCCATAAGTGCAATCTGTTGGGCAAACCCGTTATTGTTGCCACTCAGATGCTCGATTCGATGATAAGGCAACCCCGACCCACTCGAGCAGAGGCCAGCGATGTTGCAAACGCCATTTTGGATGGAACGGATGCGATCATGTTATCGGGGGAAACTGCAGCGGGTCTTTTCCCTCTTGAAGCGGTCCAAATGATGGATAAGATCGCGAAGCGTATTGAACAGACTGGTTTAGGTAATCTGGTCACCCGCTATCCTCAGCGTAATGTAGCAGGCGCAATTAGTTTTGCAAGTTATACCATCGCAAAAGATCTTGATGCTGCAGCGATTCTCACGCCGACGCATTCTGGTTTAACTGCGCGTATGATTTCCAAGTATAGGCCCGTAGCTCTGATTGTTGCCGCAACGCCATTTGCGCTCACTGCAAGAAAATTAGCGTTGCAGTGGGGTGTTCAACCTTTGCTGGTTCCTGAAAGTTTAGGAACAGATGAAATGTTATCAGTGGCTGTGAATTCCTCCTTAAATAAAAACTTTATCCATTCTGGAGATGTTGTGGTGATCACGGCGGGTGTTCCAATTGGTAAGGTCGGCTCCACGAATATGATTAAAGTTCAAGTTATGGGAAATATTTTATCAAGAGGGACTGGAATTGGTAGAAAGTCCTATTCTGGCATCGCACGAAAAGTCCAATATCCGAAAAAAGATTCGTTTAATGATGGGGACATACTAATTGCTGAGACAACTGATGCGGACTTTGTCCCAATCATTGCTAGAGCTGGAGCCGTCGTTATTGTGGAGGGCGGTTTAACCTCGCACGCAGCGATTGTTGCCTTGCAATATGGAATTCCCGCGATCGTGGGTGCTAAAGAAGCCTTTTCCAAGGTGTCTAATGGACAGACCTTAACGGTTGATGCATTGAGTGGCGTGATGTATGAAGGTTCAATCAGTATTCTGTGATGATTTTTTTCATTATGTCGCATGAAGGTCTTACAGTGTTACTGTCTTACAGAAGTTAAAATTATAGGGTAATAAATAGGCGTACGGTAGATTATTTCTACTGTACGCCTATTTTAATGTGCTAATTTGTTTTTTAAGGGAGCGGCAAAGTGTCTTCGAGGTGTCGTTTAGACCCTTCCATGCCTTCCAGGTTTCGCGCGCTTCCTGTATTAGGCAATTGATCCTCAATGGTATCTTTATCAATCGTACTATGGGCCCGACCCTCCAAAACATCAATCAGACCAGCCTCTTGCAACTCAGTCGCAATTTCAAAGAGAGAATCACGCTTTTGAAGAGGTAGACGATTGACAAAACGATTTATTTTTACTGGTGGGACAAGATTCCGAAATTTAACGCCTCCGAATTTCATAATACGTTCCGGCAATAAGTTCGCCCTCCTTTAAATAGAGTTTTAGTTTTATTGACTGGTCTTATTATTCGCTTATTGAACAAAACAAATACAACTTAAGTTAAAGAATTTTATTGTATTTGTGGGTCGTCTTTAATGTGGACTTTATTTAAAGTTTGTGTCACCTGTCCACGAATATAACATAAATACTCCTGGCGCATAGCTTCTTGTTCTGCGCGCTCCCAATCTTCAAGGCCCATGGTTCTCTGCTTACTTGACAGCTCATTAATTCGCTCAATAATGACTTTAATGGATGAAGCACTCAATGCCAAAATCCCCTTTCACCACACCCTGTCACAGCATGTTTATTACAACATTATAGCATAATGAGTAATATAATATAAAATTCATTCCTATCCTGTAGAATTAGTGCTATAATCTATACTATAAAAAGTCAAAAGACAAATTGGGGGTTAGGATGAAAAAGTTTAGCTTGGAAAAAAGAACCAAAGACACTCTTTCGGGGTTAAAATTATGGGGGTCAAGGCATCTACTTAATATATCTTGGAAGTCACCAAAGTTTCTAATTGGTACCATGACCTTTATATTAGTCATAGGCAGTGCAACCGTATATTATAGTAGTACAGCGTCTGCAGCCTATGTGGTCGTTAACGGCCAAAAGATCTGTATGGTTGCGAGTGTTGAACAAGGGCAACAAATTGTAGACGGTTTATTAACTAAACGTGGACAAAGTCTAGGCCAGGTCGCAAAAACTCATGATCTTCTAGAGTATGAAATAGTCCGTGTTAAAAATGAAGAGCTTTTAAAATTGATATCAACAGACAATGCCCTTCAAAACGCATTAAACTCCTATATTGATGGGTATGCTTTAGAGATTGCAGGCGCACAGGTCGCTATCTTACCAACTCAAGGTGATGTAGACACACTCCTTAATACATATCAGGAACTTTATACTAAACCTAGTGACACCAACGAGGTGACCTCGGCGAAGTTTAGTGAAGCGATTACCACCAAGGCCGTTGAAGCTCAACCAGATCAGGTCCTATCACTGGAACAAGCCCTAAAAGAGCTAACTGGTGGGAGGGTAACGACCACGGAATATACGGCTGAAGACAATGATTCCTGGTGGCTGATTGCCCGTAAAAATGACATGAGGATAACGGAAGTGTTAGCTGGTAATCCGGAGATGACAATAGATAGTAAGGTACATTCTGGTCAAAAGATTAACATCGTCTCGGCAAATCCTTACCTGACCGTGATGAGTGAAGGAATCATTACCAGCACTGAACCTATTGCCTATGATGTCGTCACATCTACAGATGCTGAACTAGCCAGTGGAAATACCGTCATCAAAGAACCTGGGAGTGATGGCTCGAAGGATGTCACCTACTCTTATGTTCAAAAGAATGGAGAAACTATTTCCAAGCAAGTTATTGACGAAAAGGTCACTAAGCAACCCGTTACTCAAGTCGTTTCCGAAGGATCTAGGCTCACGTCTGTTTCTTTGACTCGCATTGCTTCTAGAGGATCTAATAGTGTCTCGGGTCTTGCCTGGCCCTTGAGAGGTCCGATCAATTCCTCCTATGGGTCTCGCTGGGGAAGCCTCCACACCGGTCTAGACATCGGAGGCAGCACAGGTAGTTCCTATTGCGCCGCTGCTTCAGGGACTGTCGTTTCTGCAGGGTGGGGTGGAGGATACGGGAACATGATAATTATTGACCATGGTAACGGTGTGAAAACACGTTATGCGCATTCCTCAAAACTACTCGTTACAGTTGGTCAACAAGTCAAACAAGGTCAGAGGATTGGATTGGTCGGCTCAACTGGGAATTCAACAGGTCCACATCTACATTTTGAAGTTATTATTAATGGATCGACGGTGAATCCTTCGACCTATTTAAGGTAGATTAAAAAAAGCGCTCAGGCGCTTTTTTTAATCTGAAAAATTGTTATGATGATCAATTACTCTGAAGGAGGGACAATATGGCATTATCGTCAAAAACACAACTGCGTGTTCGTTATTCTGAAACAGACCAAATGGGAATCGTTTATCACGCTAATTATCTTGTCTGGTTTGAAGTTGGCAGGACGGAACTTTTTAGAGAATTAGATCTCCCGTATACTCAATTTGAGGAACAGGGTTTAGGTTTAGCCGTCATCGAGGCCAGTTGTCACTATCGCAAACCTTCACGATATGATGATGACCTTGTAATTATTACCGAGCTAGATCACCTATCAGCGCGCTCAGCTCGTTTTAATTATCACATTTATCGGGATGAAATACTTTTAGCCGAAGGCAAAACTGTTCACGTGTTTATTAATACGGAGGGTGGTTTAACAAACCTGCGCAAGTACGCAATATGGACCCGTATACAGGAATTATTGAAAATGATACCACATAACCAATACCCTTCTAAGGCATGATGTATGACTTGTATTTCTTCAGTTGCCATGGTATTATGTATACATAATACAACATGGAAAGAAGGGTTACTATGTTTCTGGTAACTTGGATTGAAGGCGAAGAAGTTAATTATCGACTCGTAAAAAAGCAGGATCTTGCTTCACTTATGGCATCCTTTGGGCAACATGCAATTATCCAAAAATTTGCATCTTAATATAAGGTAGTTTCCCGGTATTACAGGCCAAGTAAGGATTTTAGAAATATGTAAAATGTCCATCTTTAAGATGGACATTTATTTTTTATACCTTTGCAGGATAATACTGAATTTACAAGAAATATATTGTCATCGCTTAAGAAAAAGGCAAACATGCTCTGTAAATACTGGTTAAGGTATTACTCTGTCGTTTCCTGAGATGAGTCGAGCCATAATACTTGCAATTCGTCTATAATACTTGCAATTCGTAAGGACATGCGATATGTTTTATCAGGATACAGTCGAATATATTTTTATAAGGGTAACTTAATCGCTCATCGTAGGACCTTCGCTCTATTTAATCAGGCTTTAAACATACCAAGAATATGAGGTGCACGTCATTGTTGAAATTGATCACTGCTGTTCTCCTTACCATAGTTATGATAGTAAGTGTAGTTCCCACCGCGTTTGCTTTAGAAGCTTCGCCAGGTGAACCACAAGTTCGAGGAGAGGGTGCCTATTTAATCGATGTACTTTCCGGTCAAACCCTCTACATGAAGAATCCAGATATGCCACTAGCACCAGCAAGTACAACAAAAATTATGACGGGACTTTTAGCGATTGAACGTGGGAATTTAACGGATACTGTGACCGCTAGTCCTTCAATGCTGAATAAGAAGCTCGTTGATGGTACACTAATATACCTAGTGCCTGGGGAAACAATGCCCTTAAAAGAGATGCTTTATGCAGTGCTGTTGAACTCTGCCAACGATGCTGCTGTTGCGGTTGCCGAACATATAGGCGGCAACTTACCAAACTTTGTAGACATGATGAATCAGCGTGCGCTTGAAATGGGGGCTACCCACACCCATTTTGTGAATACGTGTGGTTTAACAGACATTGGGCATGTTACGACTGCTCACGATCTAGCACTCATTGCACGTGTTGCCTATCAAAATCCCACGTTTGCTCAATATGTCCGTACTAAATCACAGACTATCTCTAGATCAGAACCGAATACTCCCACTTTAATGGTCAATCAGAATAAATTGCTATTTAGAGACGCTACTGTTGATGGCATCAAAACTGGGTACACATCCGCTGCGCAGAATTGTCTTGTCGCATCGGTGACGAAGGATGGAAGACACTTTATTGGCGTGATTCTTAAATCTCCAGGGGCAGAAATTTACACAGATATGCAGGCTATGTTTGAGTTTGGTTTTACGCAGTTCAATGGGACCATTTTCAAACCTTCAGGATCGATTATTTCAACTATGATGGTAAATAATGTACCAGTTAATCTAACTATCGATCGTCCAATCTATATGACCCAGAACGTGAACGATCTAAGTTCGACCTTGAATTTAAAGGTTAAACCGACTTCTTCGAGTCCTCTGAGTTCTGTTGCAGAAGGACAAGTTGTGGCAGAAGTTGAAGTTTCAGACGGAAACACCTTGTTAAATACACTACCTTTAAAATCCTCGCGAACAATTTTACCCGCTAGCACTCTAAGCAGCGCGTCTTTAAAATATGCCTCTTGGATTAAGGGATTGATCATCATGGGAGTCCTATTATTACTGGTGATTATCAACAGAAAAATACACGCAGCTAAGCGTTATCGCCGTCAAATGCAACTCGCGAGGAGAAGGGAGTCCCATTAGTGAATCAAGTGACTAAAGTTTTTTTCACTCATAGTCTAAAATTTATTGCCTTCTGGGTTGCAGTTGGGGGGCTTATTTTTCTTGTCGGTCACTTTATTTATTTATTTTTGCCCTTTCTACTTGCGTTTATTATGACAGCAACGATTAGCCCTCTTAGAAACTTTCTGGTTAGTAGAGCCAGATTTCCGCAAGCCATTGCTGTTATCACTGCAATGATTGTGGAAATTGGTGGATTGGGTGTATTAATTGTACTCATGGTTATTCGTCTTATTGATGAAATTCACGACATTTATAGTAACTGGCCCCAGTATAATGATTTATTGCAACGCTTTTTCGCACATTGGCTTGCAAGAATAGAGATTTATTCTTTAACGTTACCGGGTACGACCACTGACACAGTTAACAATACCGTAAAGGATTTCATCAATACTATTCCTGCTGTACTCGCTAGTGTATTAGCGATGGTTGCTAAAATTCCTGAAATCATTATTGTTATTGTCATTGCCTTAGTAGCAACTTTTTTTATGTCCTACGGGTCCAAACGTTATCTCAACGATATATTGAATATCTTTCCTAAGCAATGGCGTGAGCATCTTAGTGAATTAGGGCGTGATTTTTCTCGTGGTTTTGCAGGTTTTATCCGCGCGGAATTCATTATATTTCTGATTACTTTGTTTTTATCCATTATCGGATTATTGATTATTCACCCGCAGTATGCGATTATTATAGGGACTATAACTGGTATCTTTGGTATTCTCCCAGTTTTAGGAGTGGGGATTGTTCTTGCACCTTGGTCAATTCTCGCCTTCATAAGTGGGCATAGCCTGTTAGCTATTGAGCTCATACTACTAACGACTGGCATCACAATTGTAAGGCATATAATTGAACCGAAAATTCTTGGGGATAATGTAGGCCTCGATCCACTGCTTGTTCTTATCAGTATGTATATTGGACTAGCATCGACTGGAGTCATTGGATTGCTCCTAGGTCCATTTATTCTTATTGCTTATCAAGCGTTACATAAGGCAGGAGTTTTTCGAAATCTTTAACGAGTAAGAGTGAATCATCAAGGAGTGACTTTCTTGGAAAATATTAAAAATGTTGTTACATTAGTTTATGGGTGCCAAATGTCTGAACGGGATGCTGAAACTTTGACTGAAATTACAAGACACTTTGGTTATTCACCGTCAGATGACCTTGAAACCGCCGACTTAGTGATTGTTAATACATGCTGCGTGAGAGAAAGCGCAGAAAATAAGATACTAGGAAAAATTGGAGAACTAAAGAAACTTAAAGAACGAAATGTGAAGGTAAAGATTGCCATCACAGGTTGTATGGTTCAACAACCGGGTGCCTTAGAACGTTTGCAGAAACGTGCACCCCACGTGGACATATGGGCAGGAACCCATAATTTGCACGATTTTTCCGCACTTTTGGGTAAGGTAGAACAGGGAGTAAAAGTGGCTGAAGTTTGGCAAGAGCCAAAAGAGACCTTAGAAGTTGCCTCGTTTGCTGAGAAAGGCAAGCTACATGCCAGTGTGAATATTATGTACGGTTGCGATAATTTCTGTTCATATTGCATTGTACCCTATGTAAGGGGTAGGGAAAGAAGCCGTAAACCTGAAGATATTCTCCAAGAAATACAGGCGCTAGCGGACGGTGGATGCCGAGAGGTCACATTACTCGGTCAAAATGTGAATTCCTACGGTAAGGAGTTTTCACCTGCCTATGACTTCGCCGACCTCCTCCATCAAGTGGATCAGATTGCGTTGCTTTTACGAATACGCTTTATCACTTCTCATCCCAAAGATTTATCAGATAAGCTCGTTAAAACTGTCGCAGAGGGGGAGAAACTTTGCGAACACTTTCATCTCCCAATACAATCAGGAAGTAATTTTATTTTAGAGCGCATGAATCGTAAATACACAAGGGAATACTACTTAAAGAGAGTTCAACAAATTCGAGAACTTATTCCAAATGCTAGCATAACAACGGATATTATCGTTGGTTTTCCTGGTGAAACGGAAGAAGCTTTCGAACAGACGCTGATGATGATGAAGCAAGCTCATTATAGTCAAGCATTTACGTTTATGTATTCTAAACGTTCAGGAACACTTGCCGCTGAGATGGAAGACCAGATTCCTTTAGACGTCAAAAAAAGACGTTTACAAAAATTAATGAGCGTCCAGAACGCAGAAAGCCTTGAATGTCGCCAACATATGATTGGAAACCTTGTTGAGGTTCTTGTAGAAGGTCCCAGTAAAACAAATCCCACGCGTTTAACTGGACGAACTCCTGGGAATGAACTCGTTGTTTTTAAGGGTGATCTAGCATGTATTGGATCTTTGGTTCATGTCAAGATCTATGAAGCAGGAACCTGGACCTTAACTGGGGAAGTTGTCTAGGGAAGGATGCTTATGATCTTAAAAGATCTTTGCCCTCTGAATTTAATGCAGGAATTCAGACTTTAATGTAGAATATAATAAGTGGAGGTGTTTTTATGAATAATGAAATTACAGAAAAAGCTGGGCTCTTGGCTGATGCCATTGCCCGAAGTCCGGAACTTACAGACCTGCGAAAAACGGAAGATGCCATGACCACTGACGAGTCAGCCCAACAATTAATTGCCGAATTACAGAAAGCTCAGGAACAATTTATGGAGAAGCAACAAACTGAAAGCGAGCCTTCTGAAATCGATAAAAATTTGGTGGATGAAATTGAAACAAAGGTCCAGGGTAACTCTTCGATTGTCGCTTACATGAGTGCGCAAGACAAATTTACGAAAATGTTAGATGGCGTTAATTCCATTCTAGCGGGTGCAATTGCAGGAACATCAGACGGTTGTTCGTGTGAAGACGACGCGTGTGATCCTGCTGGATGTGAACCAGGTGGCTGTGGTAGCAGTGGCTGTGGTTGCTCAGGTAGCTAATATCTAAAGAAGTACAATAAGTAATTAAGAGGGAAGGGCTAAATCTGTAGCTCTTCCCTTTTAGAATTCAAAGAAATCTTGAAATAATTATATTTTAACCAACTTTATGCAAAGGTCAACCACTGATTCATAGAGCAATCGAGTCCGCTAGTATTAATTTTCTTTAAAGGGGAGAAATGAAGGCATGACAACCCCCATGATGTTACAATACCGAGGAATTAAAGAAAAGTCACCTGGAACCATTCTATTTTATCGACTGGGCGATTTTTATGAAATGTTTGGTGAGGATGCAGAATTAGCCGCACCTATTTTACAGATAGCCTTAACTGGTAGAGATGCAGGAGATGGGAAACGAATTGCCATGTGTGGCGTCCCTTATCATGCTTTAGATAATTACCTCTCAAAGCTCGTCAAAGCTGGCCATAAAGTTGCTATTTGTGAACAAGTTGAGGACGCTAAAAATACTAAAGGTATTGTCAAACGTGACATTATTCGCATTGTTTCTCCAGGTACACTGACAGAATCGGTTCCTGAACGAACCAATCATTATTTAGCCAGTGTTTATCATGATACATCTTGGGGGCTTGCTTTTCTTGATTTATCCACGGGAGAATTTTCAATCTTCCAAACCCCAGAACTTGACGATCTCCTCACTGAACTATCGCGTATTAATCCGGCTGAACTACTATTGTCACCCGAACTTATGAAAAGATCTAAGACATGGGCGGGCTACTATTGTAGCTTACGTGAACAAAAAACGTTCTCTGGTAAGGCCTTAATAAAACACTTTCTTGGTCAACATGATTTGTTTAAAGAATTTCCGGTTGCGACCCAAGCTGCTACTGCTTTATGGACCTACTTACTTGAAACGATGCCAGGTGTCGATCCAACCCATATCATTGAAGTTACGACGTTCCGTTCTGAACACTGGATGTTTCTCGATCAGTGGACCCGTCGTAATCTTGAACTAACAGAAAGTCTTCGTAGCGTTGAGAAAAAAGGAACCCTCTTGTCAATTCTTGATTTAACCCAAACCGCGTTTGGAGGTAGGCTGTTAAAGAATTGGATTGAAAAACCTTTGCTTAGGCAAGAAGCGATTGATCAGCGTCTTCAAGTCATTGAAGAACTGACCTCGGATGCATTTCTGCGTAGAGACTTATTTAAGCTTCTGTCCGGAGTCTATGATCTGGAGCGGTTGATGGGAAAAGTTTCGTATGGAACTGCTAATGCGAAAGATTTATTAGCCTTGGCGCAAACTTTAGCACTTCTTCCTGAAATTCGCACGCTACTGACTACTAGCTCCGCTGAAAGCCTTAAAAGCAAGGCTTCTCTTCTTAATGGACTTGACTTATTTGTTCATAAACTTCAAAATGCTCTTGATCCTAATCCCCCAATATCTCTACGTGATGGCAATATCATTAAAACTGGCTATTCACAAGAAGTGGACGAACTGCGTTCAATTTCAACAGGTGGTAAAGCCTGGGTTGCCCAACTGGAGACGGCAGAACGAGAACGAACCGGCATTCGTTCCTTGAAGATAGGGTATAACAAAGTCTTTGGTTATTATATTGAAATCACCCATGCTAATGCTCATCTTAGTCCTCCGGACTATCAACGTAAGCAGACTTTGTCCAATGCAGAACGTTTCATTACTCCCGAATTAAAAGAGTACGAACAAAAAATTGTAGGTGCTGAGGAGAAACTCAAAGACTTAGAGTACCAGCTTCTCTTAATTCTGCGCGAAGAGGTACGGACACACGCTAAGATCATCCTGCACATAGCTCAAATCTTAGCGGAAATTGATGTCTTTGTTAGTTTAGCTGAAGTTGCAGTTCGCAATCACTATGTTCGTCCTGAGATTAAAGACGACGGTCAAATCCTTATTACTGAAGGTCGGCACCCTGTTATCGAACAAATGCTTGAGCCAGGCGTGTTCGTCCCCAATGATACCCTAATGTCCCAGAGTCTTCAGTTAGCACTCATCACAGGCCCTAATATGGCAGGAAAATCGACTTATATGCGTCAAGTCGCGTTGATAGTCCTCATGGCCCATATTGGATCGTTTGTGCCCGCTAAAAAAGCCAGTATTACACTGGTTGATCGCATTTTCACAAGGGTTGGTGCATCGGATGATTTAGCAGCAGGACAAAGCACCTTCATGGTCGAGATGAAGGAAGTCGCCCACATCTTGAAATATGCCACCAGTAATAGTCTGATTATATTAGACGAAATTGGCCGTGGGACTGCGACCTTTGATGGACTTAGTATTGCTTGGGCGGTTACAGAATACCTGGTTGAACACCCCAAGTTCAATCCGATCACGCTTTTCGCTACCCATTATCATGAACTAACGCATCTCCAAGACAACTTCCCCAAGCTATTGAACCTCCATGTCGGGGTGAAGGAACGGGGAGAAGACATTGTTTTTTTGCATAAAATTTTACCCGGTAAAGCCGATCACAGTTATGGTATCCAAGTAGCCCGTCTAGCCGGTCTGCCACAAGACCTTCTTAAACGTGCTAGGACTCTGCTTCTAGAATTAGAATCCACCCAGCCTGAACTGGTTTCAAGTGACCTATCCGAGAAGGCGACACAATTTTCCTTCTTTGATGTCCCACAAACTCATCCGCTTTTGGAAGAAATCAGCAAACTGCCCCTGGAAGACATGACTGCACGCCAAGCGCTTCAGTATCTCTTTGACCTGCGTGAACGCATTTAGGACGAAAATTATTTAGAAATTATTTCATTTATAAAGAAGGAGGTCTTTAATATTCCTAATCGAGTAGGGATCGATGTGGGAGGGACATACACCGACGCCGTGTTTATTCAAGACAACCGTATCATACAGACGGCAAAGGTGCCCACCCGATCTGAGAATTTAGTAGAGACACTCATGGAGGCCTTTGATAAGCTCTGTATTCCGGATGAACAAGGGTTGACCCAAATAACGGTGAGCACAACACTCGTTACAAACGCTATACTCCAAGACCGAATACCTGCTGTTGAGTTACTATTATTTTCAGGCAATGGGATGAGCGTCGATGCACTTCCTTGGCCTGTCAGTTACCGGGAACTCTCGGGAGAAATGGATTTTCGAGGTCGAGAAGTTGAACCTCCTGATCAGGGTGAATGGGGGGGAATCCTAACCCCCAATTTGCGTGAGAATTCTGCCCAAGTGGCTATTGTAGGAAAGTTCTCGCATAGAAATAGCCTGCACGAGGAACAACTGGCTTCTTATTTGAAGGGAATTAATCCGTCTTTACGTATTGCGCAAGGACATTCTTGGGGACAAGCAAATTTTTATCGGCGGAGTCTGACGACGTATCTTAATTTTGCTGTTTCGGACATATATCATAATTTTGCCCAACAATTACAGAACGCTGTATCCGCGAGAAAAATTGTGGCGCCTATTTCTATATTGAAGGCGGATGGCGGGATTTTACCTATTTCCAAGATTAGGCCTATTGAATCCATCTACTCTGGACCAGCTGCTAGTATTCTTGCTGCACTGACTCAAAGTAAACCCACTGACTCTTCTATAGTCGTGGATATTGGTGGAACTACGACTGATATAGGCATAGTTCTATCTGGTGTCCCCTTACTCAGTGCTAAGGGCGCTCAAATCGGAGCTTATTCAACGCTTGTACGTTCACTCGCGGTCCGCTCAATTCCAGTGGGGGGAGACTCTGCCATTCATGCCACAGATCAGGGCTTTTTCCTAGAAAGTTACCGCCTGGGACCAGCCTATTGTTTGGGAGGGAACGTGCCCACACCTACTGATGCGATGCGTTATCTTGGGCTTATCGACTATGGGAATGAACGCTTAGCAGAAGAGGCCCTTGCCTCTATTTTGCCGTTGGAGCGTCGAACACCTGCGTTTCTACAAGCGCTAGCAAACGATATTATTGACGCAGTAGCAGAGCGCATAGCTGAAGCAGTAGATTCCCTTAAGAAAGAGTGGACAGAAGAGCCAGCTTATAAAATTTGGGAGGTTCTTCATCCCCATGAGGCCCGCACTTTCCGTACTCTGGTTAGTGGAGGAGGCGCTAGAGGGATGACAACAGCGTTGGAAAAACGCTTCAGCAGTCCTGTTCAGCTGGGATTATATTCGGAGGTTTCCAATGCGCTTGGTGCAGCTATGGCCAGACCAACCTTTAATTGCACGCTTCATCTAGATACTTATATGAAGCATTATCGGATAGAAGAGACCGGCGAACAGGGAAAATGGTCAGGTGCTCTGCGTCCTTATCTCGAAGTAGAGGCGTTTCTAGATACCTTAGCTCAGCAGCAAGCGGTATTCTATGGGATCAAAATTGAACACCTAGAAAAGGATCCCTTCGATTTCTTCCCAATTGTTAAGGGTTATAGAACTGTAGGCCAAATTGTACGAGGGGCAGTTCATCTGCGCTCTGGTGTGATAGGGAGGATACAAGTATGAAACGAACAGGAATTCTTTTTTTTCCTGCCTTTGATTGGTCACTCGGCGATACTCATCCTGAACGAGAAGAACGTCTCCTGTATACACAGGAACAATTATTTGAAGAGGGGGTTCTGGACTTACCCCAGATCAAACAATTCTCACCCCGTATTGCCCCGTTACATGAGGCCTTAAGGTCGCAAGCATTATTTCCTAACCCTGAAGTACATAGGGATTCCTTAGATGCCCACCTCATCGCAGCAGGAAGTGCCATATTACTAGGCGAAGCACGCGTTCGAGGAGACATCGATAATGGATTCGTGCTCGCACGTCCTCCAGGCCATCATTCCGGGTCAACGGTTTGGGGAAATCGTGGATTTTGTACGCTCAATTATGAAGCCATCCTTGTGAACCATTTGAGGGCAAGTTTTGGTATCAAAAAGATCGCTATTGTCGACACCGATGTCCATCATGGAGATGGAACCCAAGATATTTTTTATCACGATCCCAATGTACTTTTCATTTCTATGCATCAAGATGGTCGCACAATTTTTCCTGGAACCGGATTTGTCAATGAAAAAGGAGGTCCCAATGCTTGGGATCAGACTTTAAACATTCCTCTCCCTCCTGGGACAGGAGATGAAGGGTACCACTACATTCTGGAAAACTGGGTGTTACCACGACTCCAAGCTTTTGAACCTGAGTTAATTATCAATTCAGCGGGGCAGGACAATCATTTCACGGACCCACTGGGCTCAATGAATCTAACGGCCAATGGGTACGGGCGAATTACCGAACTGCTACAACCAGATTTAGCTGTCCTGGAGGGTGGATATTCGATTGAGGGAGCGCTGCCTTATGTTAACCTCGCAATTTTACTTGCCTTAGCGGGGGAAGATTACCATCATGTCCGGGAACCCCAGAAACTAGATCGTCCTGTGTTAAACCTAGCGCAACTAAAACCGTTTCTAGTCGAACTTAAGAAACAACAGCAAACCATTAAACCCAGCTTCACAACCCGAAGCAAAACCTTCTTTCCCAAAGGAAATTGGATCTATAGTCCTTGTTCTATTTATTATGACACGGATGGATTAGAAGAAACTCGTCACGATTACATTCGGCAGTGTAACCATTGCGGAGGAACTGTGTATCTTGAAAGCTCGTGTTCGTCGTCTCCCCAAAAGTCTATTCTAGTGCGAATTCCGTTCCAAGCCTGCTCAGATTGTGAGCAAGCGGGATATGACCTTTGGGACCATCTTCAACATCATAGTGACAATACTACGAGTGTTTCACTGCAAAACCAGCTCCACGATAAACTATACGTATGGGATAGTAAAGAAGGACTGAGGGAATTTTGACACCAGTAATTCATATCCTTGATTCCCAATCAGCCAATCAAATTGCCGCAGGGGAAGTGGTTGAACGCCCTGCTTCGGTCGTCAAGGAACTCGTCGAAAACGCCCTAGATGCTGGGGCAAAACACATTGACATAAGCATTGAAGGAAACGGCGTACCGCTCATTTGCGTGCGAGATGATGGCTGTGGAATAGCTATTCAGGATTTACCCTTGGCTGTTATTCGTCATGCTACCAGTAAAATTAGCAGAATTGATGACCTCGACCATTTACAAACCCTTGGTTTCAGAGGAGAGGCTTTACCAAGTATTGCCTCCGTTTCAAATTTGGAAATTTCCTCACGTCCTACGAATGAAGTTGCGGGATTATGCCTTAAGCTTACGGGTGGTGAGAAAGGTGAATTCTCGGAAGTGGGCTGCCCTGGCGGAACCTCTGTGACGGTACGAGATCTATTCTATAATACACCGGCACGATTAAAATTTCTTAAATCAATTCCTACAGAGTTTGGTCTAATCAGCGATACTATTGGGCGAATCGCCCTGGCGCACCCAGAGGTCTCGTTTTCTTTAACCCATCCGCAACAAGTTGTTTTGCAAACGTCCGGACGCGGAGATTTACGAGAAACGATCGGCGCAATCTTTGGTCATGCCATTGCCAGACAGCTTATACCTATTAAAGAACAAGAGGGAAATTGGCAATTAGAGGGCTTTATCAGCCCTCCAGATCTCGTTCGATCTTCTAAGCAAACTCAAACCTTTATGATTAATGGACGGATTGTTCGCTCCCCGTTCTTGAGCCGGGCTGTTGAGGAAGGCTATCACACCCTTATTCCGACTAAGCTCCATCCAGTTGTCGTACTTCATCTACATGTTCCGCCTTCAGAGTATGATGTCAATGTCCACCCCACAAAAATGGATGTACGCTTTAAGAGCGAAAAATCTTTAGCCTCTTTTATCAGTCAGCAGGTTTATCAAACCCTAATTAAAAGTAAACCGCTACCTTCGTTTCAAACACAACACGCCTCAACCCATGAAACTAAGATTTCAATCTTGCCTGAGAAACAACCTCTTAAACCCGAAAAATTTGACCAGCCAAAGTTCTACCTACCTGTTTCTGTTCAAGAACAGTCTAAAGTCCTCGAGAGTCCAATATGCAACCTACCTAGCCAAACGCCCTCAGCTACGTCAAGGCCTCATGTAGAGAGCTCTGCTCAAAACATCCCCTCTAGCGAAATTGAGACAATACTTGATGACACTCTTGCACATATCTGGCCGTTAGCACAGCTCTTCAACACCTATATCTTAGCGACTGATGGTGAAGTACTCCTGATGATTGACCAGCATGCTGCTCATGAAAGGATTAATTATGAACGGCTTTTTGCGGAGTTCAAACAAGTGGAACGTTCCAGTCAGGCACTTCTAATTCCACTGCCCATGGAGTTCACCCTCCAAGAAGAACAGGTGGTTTTAGAGAATCTATGGAATCTCACGGAAATGGGATTTATTCTGGAGCAATTTGGTGCACGAACTTACTTATTACGGGGTGTACCCGTTCATACAGGAACTGTCCATGCAGATCGTCTACTGCGTCAGTTTATTGAAGAGGTTTTACAGAAAAACTCTATTCCTACCATTGAAAAACTATTAGAGGAATGGATTTATATGTTAGCTTGTAAAGAATCTATAAAAGCACGGGATTCCCTTTCCTTGCTCGAAATGGAACAACTCATTGCACATCTTGGCAAAAGTCAAAATCCATATACGTGTCCCCATGGACGCCCTACTATGGTTAAGATGACTCGCAATGAATTGGAAAAACGCTTTTATCGGACATAACCATCTTAGGTTTATGTCCATCATGACGGGGGTATACTGTCAGTAAGTAAGAGACCGGAGGCTGTATGTTACATGAAAAACCTGTCCTTATTAAACTTATGCATGCTGATCCTGATCTCTTAAAAAGGTTTGCTTGGTTTCAACAGCAACCCGGTTGTAACTGGGCCATTGCACGAAGTGGAGAACAAGAATTACCAGAACTCACGATAACCCGCAAGGGCGTTTTTTTAACCAATGGTGCGAAACAACTACCCTTTCATCCGAGTATGGCTCTCATTAGGCTGATGAATCTCCTGAGTGGTAGGTCTGATCGTTATCTGGAAGCAACCCAACTTAAACCTGGAGACTCTTTAATTGATGCCACACTGGGTTTAGGAACTGAAGCACTTTTAGGGGCATGGGCCGTTGGTGAAAAGGGAAGCGTTCTTGCGTTTGAACAATCTCCTATTTTAGCTGCTTTCGTGCAAGATGGTTTAAACCATTTTACAGAACTTGTACCAAAGGCTAAAAACATCACAAAACAAATGGCTTGGAACGCTTTGGCGCGAGTCTCTGAACGAATTGAGGTTCGCTGGGGGGGACACCTTGAGTCCTTAAAACACCTGCCTTCTCGCTCTGTCAATGTGGTGTACTTTGATCCTATGTTTCGATATACTTGTAAACAGTCTGACTCAATGGTGCCCTTGCATCGGTGGTCTGACCATAATCCGCTTAATCAGGAGGCAATCTTGGAAGCCTGCCGTGTTGCTCGGAACAGGGTTGTTCTGAAGGAGCGCAAAAACAGTTCAGAATTCCAACGTCTGGGGTTTGATATAGTACGTGGAGGGCAGTACAGCGCAGTTGACTATGGCGTCATTTCAGTATAATGGGGGTTGGTTCGGTGTATCCACTAATCATTATTATTGGTCCGACGGGCGTTGGTAAGACGTCACTAGGAATAGCCCTGGCCCAGGAAATAGGTGGTGAAATAATATCAGGAGATTCTGTTCAAGTTTATAAAAAACTTGATATCGGTTCAGCGAAACCTTCTGCAGTAGAACTCGAGCTTGTCCCACACCACCTTATTGATTACATAGACCCTTCAGAGCCTTTTTCTGCGGCACAGTTTAAGGTCAAAGCGACTTCTTTAATGGAGGAAATTAGGAAACGAGGACATGTTCCAATTGTGGTGGGAGGCACAGGTCTCTATATTCGTTCTTTACTCGACCCCTATGACTTTTCTCAACAGGGCTCTGAAGAAATCCGTTCTAAGTGGCAGCAATTTGTTCAATTACACGGCAATATAGCCTTACATGAGGTGTTGAAGGAGACCGACCGTGAAACAGCGCAGCAGTTGCACCCGAACGATGTTTTTCGTGTTATCCGGGCGCTTGAAGTTTTTGAATTAACTGGTAAAACTCTTTCAAGTCAACGTCAATTTAGAGATAATGAATACAAGCCACTTGACCCTTCGATTCTCTATATAGGGCTCACTGCTTCCCGCGAGCGAATCTACGAACGAATTAATCAACGATGCGTATCGATGGTGTCTCAAGGGTTAATCGAGGAAACAATGGCGCTCTTAGACCTCGGGTATTCACCCACTTTGAAACCCCTACAAAGCATAGGCTACCGCCATTCGCTATGGTACATAAAGGGACTTGTCACACAACCTGAAATGCTTCGTTTGCTGCAAAGAGACACTCGTCACTTTGCGAAACGTCAACTAACTTGGTTCCGCCGTGATCCACGCATTAGTTGGTATGATATCGAGACAGATAAGAACGTATTACTTAGGGACATTGTCAACACTTGCAGAGCATGTCAATCTCGTGTAGAATAAGTTAGATAGAAATATAAGGTGCTGGAGGCAAATACATGAATAAATCGTCCATTAATTTACAAGATACCTTTTTAAATCAAGTACGCAAGGAAAACCTTCCGGTGACCATTTACTTGGTAAACGGGTTTCAACTTAAGGGACTTATTAAAGGTTTTGATAACTTTACCGTGATTATTGAGTTTGAAGGTAGACAACAGATGGTCTATAAACATGCAATTTCTACAGTCATGCCAATTCGCCCAATTAACTTTATGGCTGCAAGTGCTGCAGAATCTACGGCGAGTACACAACCTAATACTAAATAATTTGGATGCCCTACAAAGCATAAAGAACTAAGTTTGGTATTGACCAGACTTAGTTCTTTATGTTGAAATCGCCACTCATCCATGGTATATTAGAAGCATATGCTTATAACTTAGTGAAAGAAAGGAACTCAACCCAACTATGGAAACTCGAAATTTAAGAAACATTGCAATTATCGCTCACGTTGATCATGGAAAGACGACACTTGTGGATGCCATGTTAAAACAGAGTGGAACCTTCAGAGCTAACCAACAAGTTATGGAACGCGTCATGGATTCCAATGATCAAGAACGTGAACGTGGAATTACCATCTTATCTAAAAACACCTCCGTTCATTGGCAGGGTACAAAGGTCAACATTATCGATACGCCAGGACATGCAGACTTTGGTGGTGAGGTTGAGCGAGTATTACAAATGGTTAATGGGGTGCTCCTCATTATTGATTCATTTGAAGGGCCAATGCCGCAAACACGATTTGTATTGAGAAAAGCTCTCGAGCTTAAGCTTGTGCCAATTGTTGTAATCAACAAAATTGACCGCCCAGATGCACGCCCCGACGAAGTGGTCGATGAAGTACTTGACCTCTTTATAGAACTTGGTGCAGAAGACGAGCAGTTGGACTTCCCAGTTGTCTATGCCTCAGCACGTGCAGGAACTGCCGGGCTGGCATACGATTCTCTGACAGACAATCTAACACCTTTATTTAACGTGATCTTGGATCACATTCCTGCCCCAGTTGTCGATCTAGAAGCTCCGTTCCAGATGCTGGTCACGACTCTAGACTATGATGATTATGTCGGAAAAATTTCTGTTGGTAGAATCGTTCGTGGAACCATCCATCAAAACGAAAGTGTTACCTTAATCAAACGAGATGGTAGTCCTGAAAAATGCAAAGTCGGGAAAGTTATGATCTTTGAAGGACTAAAACGGCAAGACGTTGAAGAAGCATCCGCCGGAGAAATCGTAGCACTCACCGGACTTACCAGTGCTAATATTGGAGAAACTGTTGCTTGCGCTGTTAATCCTGAAGCCTTGCCGACTATTGAAGTCGATGAACCGACTTTATCTATGAATTTCATGGTTAATAACAGTCCTTTCGCCGGACGAGAAGGTCATTTTGTAACCTCTCGAAAGATCCGAGAACGTCTTTGGAAAGAAGTCGAGACCAATGTTAGTCTAAGGGTCATAGAAACTGACTCTGCCGATTGTTTTCAAGTATCTGGTAGGGGAGAACTTCACCTCTCAGTTCTAATCGAGAACATGCGTCGTGAAGGGTATGAAATGCAAGTTTCTAAACCTGAGGTGATTTACAGAGATATTGATGGTGTCAAATCCGAACCGATGGAATTTCTAACCTGTGATGTTAACGAAAGTGCGCTGGGATCAATTATGGAGCTACTCGGAAAACGCAAAGCAGAAATGGCCAACATGATCAGCCTATCTGCGACGCAACTCCGTCTAGAATTTAAAATTCCGGCACGTGGTCTTATTGGCTTCCGTGGAGACTTCTTATCTGAGACCAGGGGTGAAGGTTTGATGAGTCATGTGTTCATGGGCTATGAACCTTATAAAGGGGATATCGCTGGACGAACCCGTGGAGCACTTGTTGCTTTTGAAGAGGGCGAAACAAATGCTTACGGTCTTTATTCCGCTCAAGAACGTGGAACTCTGTTTGTAAATCCAGGCCTACATGTATATGGTGGTATGGTTGTTGGAGAGAATAAGCGTGAGCAAGATATTGAAGTGAACGTTTGTCGGAAAAAACAACTGACTAATATGCGTACTAGTTCCGCTGATGAGGCATTGCGCCTTGATAAACCCAGAGAATTTTCTCTGGAGCAATCATTAGAGTTTATTAACGATGATGAATTGGTTGAAATTACCCCTAAGAGTGTTCGTATCCGCAAGAGATTCTTAGAGCATTCTTCTCGAGTGCGCTATTCTAAGACATTAACAGGCAAATAATAACAAACGTTGTTTCTAGACACCTTTCATCTTTACTTGAGTATAATAGTAAGGATGGGAGGTGCCTGTACTTATGACAATCCGTGTAACGTTTAGGGCGGACAATCATTTACCGCCGGTTATTCAATCTCCCTCGCCACGAGAAGCCGCAAAGTTTATCGCACCTGTGACTGAGTTGGTGGGAATAGGACGAGTTCGTAAGAATAGTCCCTTACCCCTTGAAAGTGAAAAAGAGAGAGTCGCTAAGATTCTTGATGAATTGGAATCGTACATTGGGCTAGTGACGGTGAAACGCCTCATCCGTGAACTTCAAGCCTATGTGGAAATTCAAAAGCGTCGAGTCGTGGAAAAGCTTATTGCTGAGCCATTAGTTCTGCATATGATCTTCCGGGGGAACCCTGGCACTGGCAAAACAACGGTAGCTCGTATAGTTGGAAGGCTGTTAAAAGAGATGGGTGTTCTTCAGAAAGGGCACGTCATTGAATGCGAAAGGGCGGATCTTGTCGGAGAATATATTGGCCATACCGCTCAAAAAACTAGAGAACAACTCAAGAAGGCTTTGGGTGGCGTTCTCTTTATTGATGAGGCCTATTCTCTAGCCCGTGGGGGAGAGAAGGATTTCGGTAAGGAAGCCATCGACGCATTGGTCAAGTCCATGGAGGATAATAAGGACAATCTTGTTTTAATCTTAGCTGGTTATTCTGATGAGATGGAATGGTTTCTACAAACCAATCCTGGACTTCGCTCACGCTTTCCTATACATATTGATTTTCCAGATTATACTCTCGATGAACTGATAGCCATCGGAAATTCGATGTTCAAGTCTCGACAATATGAACTGACGTTAGGGGGAACGGAAGCGCTCCGTATCCACTTACGAAGTTTACTAAATACGCATCCTCATGCCGGTAATGCACGACTTGTCCGTAACCTGGTGGAGAAGACAGTGCGGAAACAGGCTGTTCGGTTATACAAAAAGCCTAGCTCTAGCCGAGAAGAACTAATACAAATATTACCTGCGGATATTACCCTAGAAGATCTCTAATCTTATCTTTTTTGGGTTATCTTACATTTATGACGAAAAACTAAGAATAAGAGGTTTTCTATGGATATGGATATATCGGGAGAACTGTCCGGCATTCGGGCAACCCAAATACAAGAACTTAAAAATCTATCTGAAATAAAAACTGAACGTGCTGAACTAATCCACCCTGAAATCCTCGAAGAATTGCTTCGGCTGACGCAACTTTGGAATCGAGAAATTGCCGTTTATATTTCACGTCCAGGTACACTTCTAGCAGCTGCCGTAGGGCGTCATGCCAATGTAACTCTACCCCAGATCAAAGGGAGATCAATTGGCAAACACCTGAGGTGCATTCATACACATCCTGGTGGAGACTTCAGACTCAGCCCACTAGATCACAGCGCGTTGTTATCCCTTCAACTAGAGAGTATGGCTGCAGTGGGAGTTCGAGAGGGCTTACTCAGCGGAATTCAGATTGCCTATCGAACTGGGGAGGACGATTCTTTCATTGTCAATCTCAGTTCTAAAAACTGGCAAGCTTTTGATTATAACGAATCCTTATCTAACCTTGTCAAGGGTACCCCCAAAAATGGAACAGCTTCTGGTAGAGAGCGTGCGTTCCTGATAGCACTAGTGGACAGTGAGCAAGACGATAACGAAGATTTAACGGAGCTTAGAGAGTTGGCTCGATCAGCTGGCGTAGACGTCGTTGGGCAATTAGTCCAATTACGACGATATGGTCAGTCCCGTAGTTATTTAGGGAGTGGGAAAATCGAAGAATTAGTTCACCGTTCACAGGAAACCGAAGCCAATGTAGTGATTTGTGATGATGAACTATCTCCGGCACAATTGCGAACTTTGGAGACTGAAACAGGGCTTAAAGTGTTAGATCGCACGGGCTTGATCTTAGATATTTTTGCACAACGTGCTCAATCCCGCGAAGGGAAGCTACAAGTCGAACTGGCTCAACTTAAACATTTATTACCTTATTTATCGGGGCAAGGCCAAGCGCTCTCTCGTTTAGGATCAGGGGTAGGCTCGCGTGGTCCAGGTGAAACAAAATTAGAGCTTGATCGTAGGCGTATGAGGGATCGTATTACTCAACTAGAGAAAGAGTTAAAGCAAGTATTACAGCATCGAAATGTGCAGCGTCGTCAAAGGACGAGAAGTGGCCTACCGACAATCGCTCTAGTAGGTTATACGAACGCTGGGAAAACTACGTTCTTGAAAGCAGCTATGGAACAGACGGGTAGTCGGTCCGACATACCAATCGGTGAGAATAAATTGTTCGCAACGTTAGATCCGATTGTTCGTAGCATCAAAATAAATTCATCGTTGGAAATTCTTTTGAGCGACACGGTAGGGTTTATTAGAAAATTGCCAACCCAACTGCTTCGAGCATTTTTAGCAACGCTGGAGGAAGTACAACAAGCCGATGTACTATTACATGTCGTTGATGCAAGTCATCCCCAAGCACTTCAACACGCTGAGACTGTACATGAGGTGCTTAAGCAACTGGAGTGCGATGATAAACCCATGATTACGTTGCTTAATAAGGTCGACAAAATCATGACTGATGAGGATCTGACCGAGCTAATTCAACGGCTTCCTCATCCAATTGGATTAGCGCTCACACGAGGGGATTCATTAAAACCAGTTTGGAATGAACTCAGCTCATTATTGACCTGATTTTACGACGGTTTGTCTCGTTATATAAGGAGGAAGTCTTTTGTATTTAGAACCCAATTGCCCGGATTTAATTCGTAAAGCAGTCGCTGATGCAGAACAATCACTTATGCGTCAGCTGCCGAAGATACAAGAAATTGCCTCACATAATCACGCAAAGATCCTGAAAGCCTTTCAATCAGAACGTGTCTCAACGTATCATTTACAGGGAACTAACGGTTATGGCCTCGATGATTCAGGCCGTGAAGTTTTCGACCGGGTGATGGCGAGAATTCTGGGCACGGAAGCAGCGCTCGTGCGGGGTCAATTTGTTTCCGGTACCCATGCTATTGCTGCCGCTCTATTTGGTGTTTTGCGCCCAGGAGACGAGGTTCTTTCTGTCAGCGGTGCACCCTATGATACGTTGGAAGAAGTGATCGGATTAAGAGGAAAAGGGCAAGGAAGTCTAAAGGATTTTGGTGTATCCTATAATGCTATTCCTCTGGATTCCCAAGGGAAAATACAATATGAACTTTTAAGCAAGAGCATCACCACTAAAACCCGTATGCTAATGGTTCAACGTTCACGTGGATATGCATGGAGAAACTCACTGATGATCTCTCAGATCAAGGAACTGGTTACTTTCGTGAGAGATCGCTATCCCGATATACTAATATTCGTCGATAATTGTTATGGAGAACTGGTTGAAACGCAGGAACCTGGTGATCTGGGTGTAGATCTGATGGCGGGTTCACTCATCAAAAATCTAGGAGGCAGTCTTGCCCCAACGGGGGGCTATGTAGCCGGTCGTTTAGATTTGGTTCAACTTACAGCTCAACGCTTGACGGCACCTGGTATTGGCAGGCATATGGGGGCTACCTTAGAATGGCAGCGACTTTTTTATCAGGGATTATTTCTTAGCCCCTTAACGGTTTCTGAAGCGATTAAAGGTGCTGTTTTTTCTGCGGCGTTTTGGCGTGCCCTAGGATTTGAAGTACATCCTGAACCAGAAGCGACTAGGACAGATCTTATTCAAGCAGTAAAACTCGGATCAAGGGCTAAGATGATCGCTTTCTGTGAGGGTATTCAGAAGGGCTCTCCGGTAGATTCTCATGTGTCTCCTATACCTTGTGGAATGCCAGGATATGAAGACGAAGTCATCATGGCAGGAGGCACCTTTATTCAAGGTTCAACCAGCGAATTTTCTGCGGACGGTCCGCTCCGCGAACCTTACATTGTCTATCAACAAGGTGGAATTTCAACAACTTATGTCCAGATGGGCAATATTTTAGCTGCGTTAAATTTATGGGAGCAAGGACTTTTAGAACAAACCATCTAATTTTATGTACGATAGACTTGCATAACCACTGTATTCCTAACAATCATACACCAAACTATGTTAAAATGAAGTGTAGAAAGGGGTTAACTATGGAAGACAATGAGGTGCCAAAGGGCTCAATGCGCTTTTTATTTGAACTTGTTGAAATTGTATTAATTGCTTTTGCACTTTCGTGGGTCTTGCGTACTTATGTAATTGAAGCTCGCAAAGTCCCTACTGGTTCGATGCTGCCGACGATTCAACTGGAAGATCGAGTCATTGTGGATAAATTTTTCTATAAACACTTTGACCACATTGTTCCTGGAGATATCATAGTCTTTCATCCACCACCGAGTGCTCACGCGACTGAGGATTTTATTAAAAGAGTAGTTGGAATGGCCGGAGATACGGTTGAAATACGCAATCACACGACTTTTGTAAACAATCAACCACTTTATGAGCCCTACGTAACCGATCAATCGAAAAATGATTTCGGACCCATCGTTATTCCTGCGGCTTCGGTGTTTGTTATGGGGGATAATCGTAATAATAGTGCTGACTCGAGAGAGTGGGGCTTTCTACCGGTTGAAAATATAACAGGACGATCTCTATTTCGATATTGGCCAATGGATCAAATTGGTGCTCTTGCCCGTTAGGGGGGAGCTTTTTTCTTTTCTCGAGCATATACTGATATCAGTTGCAATCACGTCTTTTTAAAAAATAGAGGAACCTATAGAGGACATTAATTCCAATGACTCAATGAAAGGGTGGGACTTTGTGGAAAATCATAAACTAAGGGTGGTTCTTTTGTTTGGCGGACGTTCAGGAGAACATGAAGTTTCCTTAAATTCAGCACAGTCTATAGTCAAGGCTATTGATCGCACGCGCTACATAATAGAAACAATCGGGATTAATAAACAAGGCCAATGGTTTTGGGGCGTTCTACCTGAAAATCTAATTAAAGAAGGTTTTCCTCCGGCTGATCAGGCACACCAGGTTACACTGGTCATTGATCCTACAAACCCGCGTTTCATCGCCTTAGATGGCTATTCTCTTCCAAACCAAGGGCAGTTTGACCTTATTTTCCCTGTGCTTCATGGCCCTTATGGGGAAGATGGAACCCTCCAGGGCTTACTTGAGATGGCAAATGCACCTTATGTAGGGTCTGGTGTTTTAGGCTCCTCACTTGGAATGGACAAAGATCGGATGAAGGCTGTCTTTAGTGACAAAAATCTACCCCAAGCGCGCTATCTCACTTTACTGCGCTCAGACTTGCTGAGTGAACAGGAAAGTTCTCTCAATGAAATTGAAGCAAAGATAGGTTTTCCTTGCTTCGTAAAGCCAGCCAATCTAGGGTCTAGTGTGGGTATATCCAAAGCGCACAACCGAGAAGAATTATTGGAGGCCTTGAAAGTTGCTACCGTGTTTGACCGCAAAATTGTTGTAGAGGAAAATATTAACGGTAGGGAAATTGAACTAGGCGTTCTGGGAAATGATTCTCCAAAAGCCTCTATTCCAGGAGAAGTGAAGCCAGCACATGAGTTTTATACTTATGAAGCTAAATATTCAAATATTGGCTCAAGCTTGTTGATTCCAGCCCCTCTCGATGATGCCATCATCGCACGTCTCAAGGAAATGGCGGTTGAAGCCTTCCAGGCCGTTGAAGCGAGTGGACTAAGTCGAGTCGATTTCTTTGTTACTTCTCAAAATGAAATTATCCTCAATGAAATCAATACCTTACCAGGGTTTACTGAAATTTCAATGTACCCTAAGCTTTGGGAGGCATCTGGAATTCTTTATTCTGAATTAATCGACCGTCTAATAATGTTAGGATTGGAACGTTTTCAGGATAAACAGAACTGTAAAATTTCTCGCGATTAAATCTCAATATAATAAAGGGGAGCAGATGGTGAAATCCATCTGCTCCCCTTTATGTGCAAGTCAGAAATAATCAATCAAGACATGATATGTCAGTATAAAATTACAAATTATAGCGTGAACTTAACTTTATATGCATATCTTATTTATGAGTTATTTTCTAATTTATAGGAAAGTGCGAAAAACGCCGACCACTTTACCTAAAATAGAGACATTCTGGGAATAAATTGGTTCCATGGATGGATTCTCAGGTTGAAGTCGAATAAGAGTTCTTTCTTTATAAAAGCGTTTAACAGTTGCTTCTTCACCAATCAAAGCAACGACAATTTCCCCATTTCTAGCCTCATTTTGTTGACGTACAATAATAAAATCGCCATCCAAAATTCCAGCACCGATCATGCTTTCTCCCTGAACTTTAAGCATAAAATCGCTATCTTGGCGAACAAAGTCTGCAGGCAGGGGAAAGGTGCCTTCAATGTTTTCCACCGCTAAAATAGGCTGCCCGGCAGTGACACGGCCAATAATGGGTATATGAACAACTTTTTTTGCATCGAGTAAATCACTTGAGCTATCCAAAATCTCAATCGCACGAGGTTTTGTGGGATCACGTCGAATATATCCCTTATCCTCTAGCGTCTGCAGATGGCCATGTACAGTAGAGCTAGAAAGCAACCCTACGGCTTCTCCAATTTCCCGTACGGCAGGTGGATATCCCTTTTTGCGTATTTGGTCTTTTATGAATTCTAAAATATTTGTTTGCCTCAATGATAAATCCGGGTACATCGTCTCATCCCCCATCTATTCAATACTATTTTAACATTCATTGAAACAAAGTGCAAACAAATGTTCGTAGTTTTAGTATAAGAAAGTAGGGGAGGGCCCAATGAAAATTCCATTCAAGCTGAAGCAAATACCTATTCAATTGTTTTTTCTCATTTTAGTGTCGATCGTTGCATGGCAGGGACTTCACCGCACACCCACTATAAGATCGGATGTTTATCCGTATTTAACATCCATTTCACCGGATATAGTGAAACAGTGTATACAGGAAAATAAAGCATCACCTACAATCATCTTTGAGCAGCTATTAGCTATACGCTCGACACTCCCTGAAAGTGATGCACAACCGCTGATCAAACAGCTTAAGAACCATGTTTCATTTTCAAAGTTAGACTGGGGATTACTTCCCCAAACTATGCGAAAGTACATTCTAAGACATAAAGAAATTCTTCATCAATATCCATATTATTATCCCAATAATTATAGCTTTCCTGTCATTGGAACTACCTGGTTTAATGATAGTTTTGGGGCTGATCGCGAAGGCGGTAAACGTAAGCATGAAGGAACTGATCTTTTTGGAAATGAAGGAATTCCGATTATCAGTATCTGTGCGGGGGAAGTTGAGCAATTAGGGTGGAACCGTTTGGGTGGAGAACGTGTCGGTGTACGCGGTGATGATGGGAATTATTACTATTATGCACACCTCCAATATATCTCAACAGCCCTCGTAAAGGGTGATCGAGTTCTAGCAGGGGAGCTCTTGGGCAGTATGGGGCATACAGGCGTTGCTTTAACAACACCCGATCATCTCCACTTTGGCATTGAACTACCGAACGGGGAATGGATTAACCCTTATCCATTTTTAGAGGCATGGAAGTATGCTGATGAGCTGCAACGTATAGTTACCGACGGATAATCTTCTGGTAAACTAAAACTTGCTCCTAGCTCTAGTATTCGTTATAATGACGTTGTTCCAATGAACAGGTATATTAATTAATTTGGAGGTTCTTAGCACTTGAAAAATCTTGGCGAACCGTGTGTCTTAAAAGATAGGGCATGTACTCTATGTGGCGACTGTGATTTATGTGATCTAGATCCTAGCAAACAATGTGACAATTGCGGCCAATGTCTTGACTTTCCAGATGGAGATTTCGCTGAAATTAAGATTGATGATATATTATTGAATACTGATAGCCCAGATCACGCTTCTCCGCATAGAGGACATGGTCACAATTATAAGATTAAGTCCCAGTGAATAAATTATCAGAGATATTCGATATTGTTACTTTCTAATGCAGTTCGCATTGATTCCGTCAGCCACAATCTTTGTGCCGTCCACGCTAGGCACTGGGGTTGTGGCTGCTCGTCTTTCAATCTTTTCGAGTGTGATCGTTTGGATTCTATATATGGGGTGAGAACGTATATTCAGTGACGAATTCAGGCAGGAGATATGGTTAGCGGAGAAATATAAGAAAATAGAGATAAATATTATTGAATTATGGTTTGAACCTCGGCGACAGCTAGCTAAAGCTGTGAGGATCTTCATAGATCTAAAGATCAATATTATCCTGGTGTTAGAAGGGGAAGGTGGACTATTGACACAATATAACTATGGATCGGCGCTTTATAAATTTGTGTAAGAGTTTTAGAAGTATCGGTAAGTGATATAGTTATCTGAACATATTATTATTGGGTCCTATAATAGATATTATGTAAAGTAGAGCAGAATTATATAGCGTAAGACGGGTAATACTATAAAAGTGTCGGGAGACACAAAAGTACGTAATACATTGACACAAAAGTAAGCAATACGCTTTAAAAGGCTATCTGACGTTAAATTAATGACACAAAAGTACGTAACAATGCTTCTCTATTAAGTAACTGAACTTTCGCACCCAGATAAACTAGCCGAAAATAAGTATAAAAAAGAGACAAAAAACGATGAAAATCCGCATGAAGCCTCAGTTTTTGGTATAATTAAGTGCTAACCAAAACAACCAAAAAAGAGGTGTTATCA
>DASRMG010000006.1:0-7327 GCA_035648035.1 Desulfosporosinus sp.
ATTGAGAGTACTTTCCTCTCTGAGAACCTCTAAAACGATCTTAGCTTTTTCTGAGGGGCTATAGGTTTTTCTTTTCTTACTCATACCTTTATTATCTTATTTTTTCAGTTACGTGTCCAATCCCCTGGGGTCATTATAGTCACCTTCATGGAGGATGCAGGGTCAGTTGTCTCCTTTGTAGCGACTGCGGTTCCGCATCCTAGCAGTGCAAACATAATCCCAAAAGATAATAAGTACGAGGTTTTTTTCATTTCCTCAAACCTCTCCATGTTATTCACTTTAATAAAAGCTTTCAATTGCCCAAAAATAGCTTGTCTAATTGAGACTTAACTTTCTAACACCAAGCGCATGATGTTCCCAAAGTAAGTCTTTTACCATTTCCAACTGATGTTCTTTACAATCAATGATTAATACAACTTCTGTGGCCTTTAGTTTTTTCTGACGATGATCGGACTTCTTGGTGGTGATCAACTTAACAATGAGACCTAAACTAAAACCAGACAAGATACCAATTATTCCCCATAAAACTGGCCCCCAAACTAGTAGAAATCCGTAGATGCTCCCAATGAGACAAAATACGCCGGCGAGTAAAATCGGCAAATCGAACAAACTGACACCATCCGCTGAATGAATAGAATCAAACAGCTTTCTGTCGTCTCCCCTTTTATCCATTGATACGCCAAGTATCCTTTCTTTGGCAATCCCTTTCATTTGCATGGCAGTAATGGCTAATTCTAGATAATTCGAATGGTCAAATGTTGAGACAATATACATGCGTTCACCACTTCCATCCGTTTTTTTAAACGGCATATTAAAGTGTTTATTCTCATAATTGTTTTTTAAGAATTTGCTTTGTTCCCAATCGAACAAATTATTGTTTGACACAGCATTAACATAGGCATCATAGATAGCAAACATATAAATACTAGGAATATTTAAGAACCATTGTGGATTAATAATGGACTTAGAGTACTCAAACTGTCCCAGAAATGCAAAATGTATAGCGGGAAGTATTCTGGCCTGCTGGAAAACCGCAATAGACGTAATTATGATAAACAAAGCACCAGGAATCCGATGGATCAACATTTGCCCTAATCCTGGCATCATGGCTGACCACGCTGCGGCATTCCAAGGTACTCTCTTATCTAAATAATTAATTTCGAGCTGGCCGATGTTGAACATTTTAACTTCTGCATCTTCTCTGGCTGCTAATATATATTGATGATTAAGGTCAACGGTCGTTCGATAGGCGTCCCAAACAGCGAAGATGTAAGTTGGAATATATAGCAGTACCCAATTTATATCAAGAACATCTTTCGCCATTTGGAATCTGCCTGTAAAGGAATAGAGAATTGCCAGGTTAATATGTCCATTCACATTCACGAAGATCTCCCAAAGAAATAGAAGATATCCCCTTATATATTTTGATAGCAATAAGTGTCCTAAGCCAGGAAATGCAAGAGACCACCAAGCAATCACAAAGGGGTTTCTTAAATGAAGTTGTGTTGTACCAAGTAAACCTACATAGGCTAGGTAACGTCGTACAGGTGAGTTGGATTCGGGATGGTCCATAAAATCCCCCTGAAAATTACTTTAAGTTGAAGTTACTAAATAAGGTATTACTACCTATGATTACCATTATTCGAGGGGGCTAACCTTGTAAACGGTCAATTTATAAAGAGTCTAAAGAGTTGCAGTTATCAAGACCAACTGTGACAAGATATTTAGATGAAGGTGTAACCGCCATTCATGGAAGCTATAGCGTTAAGAGAAAAAGCATCCTAGATCCATACATAGGTGAGTTCAATGTGTTCCTTGATAAAGGGTCTACAGTGTGCGATGCCTCCATCGGCGGAACCCCGGCAACGGACCGACATGGAAGGGAACTTTGCCGGATCGGTTCTGCTTCCCCCAGCGTACATTCCTGAAGAAGGAGGTAATTCAAGCTCCACACCGGTAATTCGTATACCCAATTGCCAGTTTCTTTAATACTTGGAGAAAGCTCCTTGTAATGGTTACAGAAGATGTCCGCCTTGTTCTTTAAGATTTCCACAATATTCACCGATTTAATCCTAATATTTCAAAATAACCCAAAAAACAAAAAAACAGAAAAGGCCAGTTCATCCAAAAATGAACTGGCCTTACTGGGTATTAGCTGAGGAGAATTAATAAGCACTTGTGGGTATTCTTAATGTTTCAACCGATCATTACCAGCAACTCAAGGTTCTTCTCACAGAACAAAAAAAGGATGAGTAGAACACAGTTCTACTCATTAATAAACTTCAAAGCTCCCTCATCCAGATCGTACTTAGCACCTAAGATTTTTACTAATTTTGAATCTAAGCCCTCTTTAATAATTGGACTTCCAGAGATATCTATCACTGCGTTCTGAATATTAAATTCTACACTCTTTTCAATTAAATTTTTGCCAGTTAGGCCTATAGCCTTAGCCTCATCTACGGCAGGTTTAATTTTATTGGTAATAGCACTGATACTACCGTGTGTTTCGCCACCCTGTACAGCAGCTGTTACTGCTCCACATTCCTCATGACCAAGAACTACTACTAAGGGTGATTTCAGGTGTTCAACAGCATACTCTACACTTCCTAATTCGACGGGAGTAATTACATTCCCAGCCACGCGGATTACGAATAAATCACCGAGGGCTTGGTCAAACAGAAGTTCTGGAGGAACTCTCGAGTCTGAGCAACTCACAATGACCGCAAACGGGTGCTGACCATTCTTCATTAAATCCATTCGTTTTGTTGAACTGAGATCTTTACTTAAGGGCTTACCAGAAATGAAACGTCCGTTTCCTTCAATTAGAAGTTGCTTTGCTACGTCGGGTGATGAAATATTTTCGGTTCGATTGTAGACAGGCGCTGTAACCTGCTCTATAGCTTGGTCACCAGACTTGGATGCATTCTTACTTCCGCAGCCACTAAGGAGCATGGTTAGACTCAGTAAAGCAATACCAATATAAATTAATGGTTTTCTCACAATATCTCTCCTTACTATCTTCAAGTCATCACGTTAGAACCACTCTTAATCTAATTCTACATAGTTTTCAAACAATCCCCCAAAGGGCAACAAGTTACTAATTGACGGATTTCTTCATCATCTAAACCCTCCATTTCCGAATAATTATTAATGGTTCCTCCTTCAATCCTAGCCCGCTTAGCTAACCATACCCATCACTCTAAATTTATCAGCAAGAGGTGCTATGAACTCAGAGTTCGTAGGTTTTTGCCGACTAACATTCATAGAATATCCAAAAATCTGTTTTAGTGTATCTGTATGACCACGCTCCCATGCTATTTCTATAGCATGACGAATGCCGCGTTCAACACCACTGGATGCAGTATCAAACTTTTTCGCAATATCAGGATAAAGCTCCTTGGTGACCGCCCCCAACAAAGAAGGGTCTTGCACCACCATTAATATGGCCTCCCTAATATATTGGTATCCTTTAACATGGGCAGGAATCCCAATTTGGTGCATCACATTGGTCACTTCTGACACCAGATTAAGCTTACTTCCCCTTGTTGTCACGATAGGAGACAAGGGTGAATACTGAGTTGGTGCAGCTGCTGGCAGATCGTGCGTTAAGGATCTGATCCGTTTGCCTAGAATCTCTAAATCAAACGGTTTTAAGATAAAATAATCTACACCCAGCGTCATCGCTTGATGCGTGAGATTTTCCTGGCCGAAAGCCGTTAGCATAATAATTTTGGGCCGCGTGGTCGTCGTTCCAGCATTAAGTTGCTCCAATACGCCTAAGCCATCCAGACTGGGCATCACTAAATCAAGAATGACTAAATCTGGTACCCGATTTTGAATCAGTTCCATTGCTTCTAAACCGTTATGAGCTTCACCTACTATGCTGAGATCGTCTTGATTTTCAATATATGTCTTGAGTAGATTGCATAAATTCTGGTTATCATCCACAACAATAATTTTTGTTAATTGTCCCATTCCAACATCCCGCCTTCAAATTTAATCACTCATGCTTGCTCTTGCGAATTTATTTAAGATTCTTTGCTCCAGGGATACTTCAAAGTATCTCTCTGTCTGTCTTGCAACGTGACTCCTGGGCCAGCAAGCAAATAAACGTTATCTGCCAATTTCATAAATTCTCCGTCTAATGCATAAACAGAGCCACAGGCAAAATCAAAGATCCGTTTTCTAAGGGCTTCATCCACCAATGCAAAGCTCATCGTTACAATCTTTTTATTCTGGAGACTTTTCGTAATATCCTTTACATCCTCAAATGCCCTAGGAGTCATATGGACTATGGTTGGTTGTGTAGTTTTAGGAGCCACTGAAACAAGCTTTTGGTGCTTCTTTCTAGGCGTAGTTTCTATTTCAGAACCATCCTCTTCCTCGTCGTCCTCCGTATCAAGAAAACCCATTAAATCGAGCGCTGTGTTTAACATATTTGACATTTCTTGAACACTCCTTAAAATTTAGGTGATTTAATTGCCACTTAATTGCCTCTATTGCCATGCAACACGTTAACTCATCTTAACCTTAAAATACTTCTGTAGCATTTGACATAAATCATGATAATCACTGGCCACAATAATATTTATATCCTACCCATTCGCCAACATCCCGCCCAAACAGGTAACTTCCTGTTCACAGTGTCTCTTTTCAAAGCGATTGGTGACGGCAACGTTTATTATACGTTAAAGGTCTTGTCGAAATCTTAAATAAATAGGATTACTAAGAAAAGTGAATGAACGTTTATGCGGAAGCCTGTCCTCAAAGGGTTTTAGTGTATTATTTAATAGAATAATATATTTCTTATTAATATTTCTATTCATAAAATGTGAAAAAAGAAAGAATCCACGAGAATTTTATAATATCCTAAGGACATTCTTGTAAATCAGACAAAAGAAGTGAGGATTCTTTTCAATATTTATTTCGTCAGCTAGTTCCTCGAAAATGTCTAGGTTTATAATTATCTTCCCTACTCTTCTTGTCTCGCGATAGATCGCGGAGAGAATTATTATGTATATTGGGCTGCTCTCCGCATGACAGGTGAGACACTACGTAATATTGATTACTCCCAATTAGAGGTCCTGGGTAATTAAAAAAAAAGAGCTAGGGCTTGCGTACTTTTGACGAAAGGCCTAGCATTCTTATATACCCCATCAAGGCCACCACGCCTTGTAAGGTTTACAAGAAGAAAAGAGTAAGAGAGACATATTAAATAGTATGCAAACGTCCTCTATAAATATACGCAGGTACCACGGTCATTGCCACCGAAGGCGCTGCCGCCACGGTTTCCATTTTCGCTTTTCTAGCTGCACGACACTCAGGGCAAAGTCCATGACTTTGTAATTGCCAAATGGGTCCTTTAATCATTACACCTTTTTATGCATAATACGATTCATTAGGCGCATCGAACACATTTCTCCGCACATGGTGCAGCTGTCCTGATGCTCCGGAGCGGACTCTTTACGATAGCGCTCGGGTTTTTCTCGATCCAAGGCGAGATCAAACATTTTCTCCCAATTTAAATCTTGTCGGGCTTGGCTCATCTCCTTATCCCAATCGGCCGCTCCGGGTATTCCTTTGGCCACATCGCCGGCATGAGCAGCGATCTTGACGCCAATGATCCCCTCGCGTACATCGTCTAAAGTTGGTAGACGAAGGTGTTCAGCCGGCGTCACATAGCAGAGGAAATCTGCTCCCACCGAGGCAGCTAAAGCTCCGCCGATCGCACTAGTGATGTGATCGTAACCGGGAGCAACGTCGGTAACCAACGGCCCTAAAATGTAGAAGGGTGCTCCATGACAAAGCTTCTTCGCCAACTGGACATTAGCCACAATTTGGTTGATGGGAACGTGGCCAGGTCCTTCAATCATGACTTGAACATTACGTTTCCAAGCCCTTTGAGTCAATTCTCCCATCACAATTAATTCGGAAATTTGGGCTCCGTCTGTAGCATCGGCAATGCTTCCGGGGCGGCAAGCATCTCCTAGACTTAACGTCACATCATATTTTGTACAGATATCTAGGAGATCATCGAAATACTCGTAGAAAGGGTTCTCCTGCCCAGTTAATTTCATCCATGCATACAGTAAAGAACCGCCACGGGAAACAATGTTGGTAACTCGAGAAGTCTGACGGAAATGCCGGGCTGTCTCCCTATTAATGCCGGCGTGAATCGTCACAAAATCTACACCATCTCGGGCGTGCTGTTCAACGACGGCTAGGAATTCCTGGGCTGTAATGTCTTCCAATTTCTTATCTAGATAACCAAGGGCATCATACATAGGGACAGAACCAATCATTGTTGGGGACATGCTAATGAGCCGGTGGCGAAATTCAGCAGTTTTGCCGTAGTTGCTAAGATCCATAATGGCTTCCGCTTTCATGTCGATCGCCATGCGTACCTTAGCCAGCTCACCCTCAAGATTGGCACATTCCGGGGAAATACCTAAGTTTACGTTAATCTTCGTCTTCAGTCCTAGACCAACGCCCTCCGGACTCAATGAGGTGTGATTATGGTTCGTGGGGATAACGATGCTACCCGCCGCCACTCGAAGCCTAATTTCTTCTGCATTCAGACCCTCTTTGCCAGCGACCGTTTGCATTGCCGCCGTTATGACTCCATTTTTAGCTTGTTCCATTTGTGTACTCATCAAATCACACTCTTTCAAATTTATTCCCTTATGTTTGTTCAAACAACGGCCCTACTCCGATGTAATCTGCGCCACCGCTCATGGCGGCTAATGTGTAAGGATTTTACCATTCTGAGACAATTCCCAGCGCTTCGCCGTTTACAACGATCTGCAACGGACCATCCTCCTTTCGCTTGTCACATGTGTTTGCCAGTGACTCCCGTCTCATTGTCATGGCACCAGGGAGGTCTTAAACATGAAAAAGTGAGAACTGCGGTAAGCAGTTCTCACTTATATTTCTATATTATAAGTAAAACGATTAGCTTTCCTCCGCTGGTATTAACCAGATCAGGTTCAAAGGGATCAAGTTTCCTCATCTCAGCCCCGAAGGGCACCCCTAGCAAACGAACGTATTTAGTTGAATGGGAATTAATGCCTATCAAGTGTAAGCATTAATTCTATTATACACCTGAAAGATAGAGGCGTAAATATACAGGGAAATCCACTACCGCCAAAGCCCCCACCACCTTTTCGGTGGGTGAACTGAGGCTTCAAAAGGAAGGTTTCAACTCGGGATGGAGTTCCTTCAGCGCTTTAAGCAGTGGAATCGCTAATTTGCTATCATGGACATTTCCCGAGGAAAGCAAGGAACTTAAAATATATTGGCTTTTACAATCCACGAGAAGATGACCTTT
>DASRMG010000007.1:0-20447 GCA_035648035.1 Desulfosporosinus sp.
TGGGATGAGAATACTGATCTATTAAACTGGCTACAGAACTTCTGCAGATAATGATTATGGAAAGAATTCTGATATTAATGTAAGTTACAAATGATATTTAGTGAATTTCTTTCCATAACAAAAAACTTTCGATAATTTCCAGTGCCTACGTTTCCATACATTACTAAATTCTTTTTGCTTTCAATAAACTCTAGCTTCTTCAAGGATTCTATAGTTATTGCAGCAGGTAAGGTTACCTCATCAAATCGAAAGGATTCAAATGCTTTGAGAGTGTAAAATCCTGCACCCTTAATCAACCGATCTGTTCGGGTTATTTCTCGATGTTCGAGCTCGGATTTCAACAGCTTTAAAAGGTATTGCTGATTGTTTTCTTCCTGCACAATACATGACATGTCGGCGATGTTGCGACTTAGCCGTAATTCCTTACAACACTCTGCAATCTGGCTCGTTAACATTCTGATCCACCTGCCATCCTAAGGCGTTTGTCATAATCCAACAGGTTTGGTTTGTAGATTTCCACCTGTGGGACCTGCTCTGGGAGCCTAAGTGGATCAAGTTGAACTACTTTGCTATGAAGTCGTTTGTGCAGGGTGAGAAGGCTATCTAGGTCAACTGCTTCATATTCAAGGGCACTATTGACAGTCACTAAAGCTTTTTTGAACCCACTTTTTTCGCTTAAAGAGGCAATCGCTCTTAACACTTTTCCCTTGTCGGTTTTCGTGCACTTTTCAAGATATTCCTTAATTGGATCAGGGAGCATTTGATATATCCCTGTATACTTTAGCGCTCCTGGGCATCTTGATAGTTGTGTTAAGTACGGTAGCCATTTCATGCTTTGCTGCTTGTAACTACCATAAAATCTTTCGTGCTTAACAATTTCTCGATGGTTTTCATCCAGTGGTATAATCTCAAAAGCAGTTATTTTCACAAGGACACGAGTGCTTGCGAATTTAGGGGCGACTGAGTATTCATGTAATCCATTATTTAAGTAAAAGCGTGCATATCCATTGGTCTTAACCGGTATATACTTGCAGGTTTCAAACGGTTCTGCTGGCAATTTCAGCAGCGCTTGGCGGTCTTCCTGGTAAAGAGCTTCATGAGTTCCTTCCTTTCGGTAGTGCTCTCGTTGAGCGTCTTGCTCACATTGATCAAGTAGTTCCTCATTGAAGATTTTAAGGTTGTTAAACCGGGGAATTGGAACTAACATATTTCTTCGGTGGTATCCAACTTTCCCCTCAACATTGCCTTTTTCGTTTCCAGAATTTTTATTACAATAAGCACTTTCAAATTGGTGATGCTCCATGAACCGCATGAAATCAAGTGTCAGATTTCGCTCGCCTTCTTTTAAAACCTTTGTAACAATGGTGCTCATGTTATCAAACCATAATCTCATCGGGACGCCACCGATATGCTCAAAAATTGTTTTCAGTCCTTCAAAAAGACATTCCTGATTTTCTCCTCTGAATAGTTGTAGATACCCTTTATTACTAAAGGGAAAGGATACATTTAAATATTTCCCGCCATGCAGCGTTCCGTTTTCATAAAACTCAGCATCCCCGAAATCGACCTGTGCCTCTCCTGGGATATGCTCTAGTGGAAGGAAACCTGAGGCTTTACCAAATATCTCTTTCTTCTTTCTTGCTACATAACCTGCCACAGTTCTATAAGAACACTCGAATCCATCCTTATACTTATCTTGCAACCTATCAAACACTCGCTGGGCAGTATGTCGTTGCTTACGTTTTGCTTTCTTGTCTTCGGCCAGCCAACTATCAATATCTGGTTTGTATTGATCAAGCTTGGGATAGTTCGACTCATGATCAATCACGGGTGCTTCGATGTTCCAGTCTGCCTTGTTCAAATAACGTCTCACAGTTTTGCGATCATAGCCAGTCGTTTTAGCTATCTGACTAACATTTCTACCTTCCTCAAAGAATAGTCTTCTGATATCATGTAATTGGGTCATTGTTAGCATCCTCCAATTCCTCCTTGCATTGATTTGTCGATCAACTACAAGGGTATAATTTTGGGGCGGTGCCTGCAATGGCCTTTTGCAATAGTGAGGAATTTACTGTTGCAAAAGTGGGGAATTCCTTCTGCAACTTTGTCCTATTTCATTATGCAACAAACATATCTACAAATGGCGCTTTAATTCTCCGCGCTTCTAATCTTTCTTGAACTTTAACTCTAGCTTTAAGCTTTTTGCCTTTAGAAACGTCAGCAATATAAGTTGCGCTTTTTCTAAGTTTGGTTATTAAAATCTCGTTTCTCTCGATTTCTTCATCATCATCAATAGTGAGTTCTTGTAATTCAATTTTAGTTTGAAGTAATGAGAAGTTATAATCAAAATATCTCCCATCAAACTCTTGGAGTTCCATGTTTTCAAGATGTATAATTTTGTTAAAACAATGATTCAATAGATACCTGTTGTGCGTAATAACTAGCAATATTCCTTTGTGAGAATTAATAAGATTTTTAAGCGCATTTAGGTTTTCAAAATCCAAAAACACATCTGGTTCGTCCATAATCATTAAGTCTGGACTACTAAGCATTTGCTTCATCACTTGAATAAGTTTGAATTCCCCACCGCTCAGTTCAGAGACCCTAAGATCTTTTAGCTTGATTAAGTTTGCTAGATTTAGTTTCTTATTAATATTGCTTTCAAAATCATTCCCACCAATTGAATCAAATGCGTCTAAAGCTAGTTGATACTTTTCTAGTAAAGACTCAATATCCGAAGATGTTTCCATTTCAGTACAAATAGCTGCTATTTCATTTTGTATCTTAATAAATTCTTCCCCTATATATTCGAAAACTGTGGTTTCTTTAGTTTTGTCCAGTTGTGAGAACTGACTTACATACCCAATTCTACAAGTTTGATCCATGTCCAATATGCCATCTAACATATATCTTTCTGGATCCATCAGTATATCTATCAGTGTGCTTTTTCCACTACCGCTTGTTCCTATAAAGGCGCAATGTTGTGCCTCTTCTAGTGTAAATGAAATCCTTTTATATAGCTCTTTTTGCGGAAATGAGAATGATAAGTTATCAACTTTTATCATAGTATTACCTCTCTTTAAATAGAAAAAAGATCCTATCAAAATAGGTTCTTCAATACATAATCTTCCCAATCGCAATTATGCAATTGAATATTGTGTAGTAACGACATTAATTTTGGGTTTAAAGACCGTTGGTAGCATAACACTTTTTCAAGCTATTTTCAATTATTTCTCCATCATTTAGGCGACCCACCTGGCAAAATCGCGAAACCCATCCCAAGTAACGACAGGCTTAAAAGGGACGACCACTATATCCCGAATTCCAGCAACTTTAAGAGGTAGTTCCAATCAATTGGTCAATCATATTCAAGAGATAATCAGGGAAATCATCCGTATCATGTTCAATGGATATAAGTCGCTTTTTCATTCTTTTTCCAACTTCGACAGCCTCTTCTTTATTGCCATACTTGCAAAGTAACTCCAGTTCATCTATCCTTTCGAACAAGGCTTCTACACAAGCACTTTCATGTTTGTAACTTAAAAAATCGCCCTCCAAGAACCAACTCAAAGTCCTTTCAAAATGCTCAATAACAACATCTGGATTAATAATTACCCTTCTTATTATTGTATCTTTTCCAAGGACTTCCTCGGACATATCCCTTATCTGAAAATCCATATTAAAGCCCTCAAAAGCTGTGAGCGCCCGTCCAAAATCATGTAAAGGAATATTCTTTCCATCCATAACCAGATAAACTTTATTTTCTACTTCATCATGATGAATCCGGCATGTTCCAACGCTATTAAGGCTATATTGCTCCTTGTCGATTTGAATTCCATTATCTATAAAATACCTATCTGATAAATGTGTAAGCGTTTTGTATCCAAGACCAGTCAATATTTTCTGATGCAAATGTTTGATTGCCACTACTTGATTTCCTTCAGGCTTTACGAATACCTCGAACTGATAACCACCCTCTATTTCTTCTGCTTTCCATACGGAAAACCCTGGTACAATCATATTTGAAATCTCAAATCGATGCATAATCCCATCAACGTCATAGCCTGATATAATCTTTGCAAAGTCATCCATCTTGCTTACACCAAGTAACTCAGCCATAAAATCATTATGACAATTCAGACAAAAATCACCGATATTTGCCACATGAATAGTAGCTTCTATTGATTTGCACTTTTTACATTTCATGAATACGACTCCTTTCAGACGCGGATAATAAAATCTTCTTCTCAATCCTTTATATTTAATACTTCCTGAGATTGCGACCGCCGTCATTCAAATGCTGTTAGCCTGACTGACTTCTGGCAAACTCCCATTGGAAGAGGTTAAATTACCTGATGTTTATCACTGTAAATGGGAGCCGTTCCTTTCTTAGGTGTAATGCGGATGACGTTCAGGTACTTCTCAGATGGAGCATTGGGTTTCAGAACATCTGGGAAAGTAAAACTGAGAACAGGGGTGCCCTCTAGCTTCCCAAGGTCCATTTCATGACGATACCAGCCATATTTGCTGTTCACACATTCCATAGACTTGATTTTCTCAAATTGCTCACGTGTAATCAGATACACCCGTCCAAGTGTGGCAATGTGTTCATCCGATATTGCAGCTGAAAGTGTGTCATCATTCAGGACAACCGTAGATTACTTAGTCCATTTTCCTTAAATTCCTGAGCGTATTTCTCTTCAAGCGTCTCCAACTCTCTATTAATATCCTCGTCCTCGAAAACAAGCTTCATAATTTGAGGACCATGCTTAAGTATAAGATCTCTCTTCGCTAGTTGTCCAATTAATTCATCCCAAAACGATTCTACTTCGTATTCTTCAATAAATTCCAGAGCCGGTGATTCCTCTTCGAACTCCTTCGTAGGCATGAACTCGCCACCTCCACTATCAAGTGTAATAAGGTCATCCACACCAAACGTCTTAGCAAATCGAAACAAATTCTGTTCCAAATCCTTATACTCTTTTGTTTCCACCCTTTCTTCTGAGTGAAATGCATTCATAATCCAATCTGCAATATATAGAACGTCAAGTAGCTTTACGTATTCCTTCTTAGTAAAATTTATTTTCATGAGATCAGATCTCCTCCAATTCCCTAAATGTCTCTAAGTTATTATTTATATATTCTACCCATCTTATAAAAAAGCCTCTGCTTCTTTCATACCAATCATTGCATAAAAAATATTTATGAGTATTTATATTTTGTATATTAGCCCAATAACGATCGTAACCGTTTATTTTTCGCTGTTCAGAATGGGGTATATCCTTCTCTACCCGTTTTAGGAACGGATAGTTTAAATCAAAAGTTTGTTTGCAATAGCTTTTACTGCAAAGCATAGCCACCATATCGTCCACTATAGCATTTTCCTGAACAAGTTTGTTTGTTGTATTCCTTACAAGAGCACCAATCTTGATCTCTTTCTCCACGTTCTCCAACTTTCCGGTGCTTCTAACAAAGTAATTTGGAATCCGCACTTCCGAATAACCCAGGATTTGGTATCTCTCCCTTAAATACTTTGGGGTTTAATTGATTTAAGTTACATGGTAGTGAGAGTATTTTATAAGTTTCCCTTGCCTTTCTCATTGCTATTGGGAAGGATGATTCACAAAGCAATTCCCAAAAATTTTCCTTTACATCTTCAATGATAACTCCCTCAATGACGCTCAGATTAAAAATCGTTATATAAGCATAAAACTCTTCGAACTCTTCCCTCTTCATATTACTTCCTCCCGATTCACAAATTCATCTCGCAGTCCTGTGGTCATAATCCCTGGTACAGAGGAAATAATTTTTCGTCATTCCTAATATCCTAGAGACTGTTGCCTCTCCAAAATTTCCCAAACGATCCTCTAATTCGTTCGGATAATAATTGGTAGTAAATCCGGTTAATAAGCCATTGCGGTATCTTCTGTCGATCATGCGGTAATACATACTCTGAATCCACTCTGTTGGTTTCTCTTTACCTATATCGTCAAGGATTAGACAAGGCACTTTAGCCAATGTATTAATCTTGCTTTCCATGTCCTCGTCATCCTTGGCAAACTGGGCTTGTTTCAATTCTGCAAACAGATCGACAGAAGAGGCAAAGATGACTGCTACCCCTTTATCAAGCATGTCTTTCGCAATGATGCAAGATAACATCGTTTTTCCAATTCCAGCATTGCCTATTAGGAAAAAGCCTTTAGCGTCTGAGGAGGATTTCATCAGGTCCGGCCATTCCTCCAAATAATGCTTGACTCCCTCGTACATCATCCTGTTATCATTGTTCACTTTGAAATCTTCGAGTCTGTACTCACGTTGCTGCTCGCGTAGCCCTGAGGATTTAAACTTTCTTGCCACGCTTTTTTTGGCCTTACAGGCGCAAGCTTTGTACGTCTGTGATCCATACGCATCTAATTCAATTTCAATGATTTCCCTATCTTGGCAAACTTCACAGGTGTATATTTTGGTCATTGGAGCAAGGTTATAATTAGCTCCAGTGTGATACACTCCGTATTTATTAGCTGGTGTCGGTGTTAAGCATTTTCCAGTACTTGTCGTTCTTCCAAGGTTCAGGATCCTCCGGATGCTGTCCATCTCTTCTTCCAGTTTTACCATAGGCTTGCCCTCCTTGCTTGGCTTTGTTTAAGTGATTATCAAATGGATCACTCTCAGTCTTGAACCGATCTAACCCTCTGACCAAGAAATCACTCAGCCCCCATTTATAACTCCAAAAGTATTTGACGTTATCCTTGAGAATGATTTCATAATTGTCGATGGCCTCCATGATTTCCTTGACTGAATACTTCTCTTCAAGTCTTGCCTTAATGTGACCTGATATTTTATCAGTGAGCGTTTTATGCGTAATAATCTTTTTTGAATTCCAGTGTGAAAATACTATATATATATTTTCTTTAGAGTTTTCTTTAAGAACGTTTCTTTCTTGGGTATCTAATCCGCTACCTGGGGTGGGTACTAATTCGCTACCTGGGGAGGTATCTAATCCGCCACCTGGTATCTCTTTAGCCTCCTCCATGCTAATTAGCTTTTCCATCCAATCTTCGTAGTGCTTATTAAAAGCAATAACCCTAGAATTGTCGAAGCTCGCGGATCTAATCACCGTGATGATTTTCCTATCGATTAGATCCTTAAGTTCTCGTTTTATCTGCTGCTTATTTATATTGGTGGCCTTGGCGAGAAAGGCCTCTGAAAGCTCATGTTCCTTTCTCATAAAACCGTAAGTATAACGAAAGACAACCATGATTATTCTAAATTGGGTTCCGTTACATTTCAGCATGGCCACGCGATCCAATATCTCGTTCGCAATCCCTGTGAACCCATTCTCTCTTTGTGGATTAGCCGCCATCTCTCCACCTCAATTTATTGAAATTCAGTTTTCTGTCTAGGACCGAAAACTGGCTCATTAGCTTCCACTATAGCGTTTTTACCACCGTCAGTTGTAAAAACCTGCGCATTTCCTAAATAGCGTGAATATAATTTGCCATGAATAATCACCTCCTCGTCATCATAATACAACTATACGTTGTATAACGCAACAGCTGTTACAACTATTGGTGATTATTTGGATGTTATTTTTCTTTACAGCTCGAATTAACCCATTTTTCTTGAAATATAACCCTTAGTTGTATTGAATATTAATACAACTAAGGGTTATAATACAACTAGGGGTGATTAATCATGATTGGTAATAGAATAAAAAAACTCAGAGCTGAAATACCCATTACTCAGAAAGAATTAGCCGAGAAAATTGGTGTTACTACCTCTATGATCGGTATGTATGAAACAAACGACAGAAAACCTAGTTACAACATATTAATCAAAATTGCAAACTATTTTAGAGTCTCAACAGATTATTTATTGGGAAATACTAAGGGTTTGCAAGAGCACATTATTGCTGATGATGAACTGCCTGAGGTCTTTAGACCTTTCTTGAAAAAAGATTCTAAGATGGTGGTCACACTCGTAGAATCTGAAGATAATGAAGACTATATTCAAGATTCGGATACAAAAAAGAGAGCTGTGGAAAAGGCTTTAAAATCAATGAATGCGTTGGATTTACCAGATTTTAATAAAATTATTAACTTCTTACCTATTGATATGAAAGGGTTGCCAATTTCTGTTTATGAATTGTTGGATATTGTAGGAAGTGATCAAAATGCCATGCGTAAGCTTTCGCAAGAGGATCAGAAAGACAGTATTAGAGTTCAGCCAGAGGAGGATAATACTCGATTATTGGAGGAACGTCAGATGAACGCGATTGCTAGTGCTAGCCAAAAATTACCACCAGAAAAACGAGAGTTACTCCGACGATTAGCGGAATCAATGATAGACGGAGTTGACACTCCGCACAGATAAATCCGGCGAATTCTTGGGTGATAAAACAAATGGCCGTTTCTTTATCCTCAGAACATCTTATTCAGAAGTATGGCTCTCATTTGATATGTGGACTTTCTAATATCCAGGTAGCAAGATTATAAAGGGTGTAGCTACTACCGACACCCTAGATGCTCGGGCAAGACGCTCCCTAACACTCGTGCCTTGCCTTCGGGGTCTTGAGTACAGGAGCTGGGTAAAGTTATTCAGAGAATTATAGTACTGGTTAATTAAATTCATATATTCCAGATAGTATTCTAAACACGTGCCAATGGAATGATAAACGATTTCATCACTTTTTAAAAATACTACTACTTTGGTAGTTTACCCAAGGCCTTATTCACATAACGATGACATTTATGTAAAAACGATGGTTCAGCAAACATCAATATGCATTGGTTATGTATAACATTTATTCCGTTCTTTTTACAGAAGTCTATGGCCTGTTCTGATTCAGCCCCTTGCTGTATCCAGATATGATTAATTCCAGCAGCAGCTTCCATAACCACTTTTTCCGTTTGATTCGGTGGGACGACGATAACAACTCCATTGACCTTTTGTGGTAAAGACTGAATATTTCCATAAAAATATTCCTCGTCAATGCGGTCGGTGTTAGGGTTAACTGCAAATAACTGGTACCCTTTTGACTTTAGACTTTTGTACAAACTATAAGAGAATTTCTTTTCGGACCTAGACACGCCAACTACAGCCAATGTTTTCTGATCATGGTTTTTTCGGTGCGGCTTGCGTCAGCGACAACAAGGTTGGTGGTCAGCGGATCAAGCCCTCGTTCTACACACTCGACCGAAGCGATCCGATATAGACGGTACTGAAGCCGGTATCTCTCCAGAAGACATGCCACAACCGGTTCTGCTACACCTCTAAATCATGACTGCGCTTAAGCTTTTCCACCAGCGGAATATCTGCGGGGGCAAAGTCGTATAAGTATAACTCCTGGCGATTAACCCACGCCAAATTGCTGTGAACATTTAATGTGTATTCACCCGAGATCCACTTACACCAGTAGGCCATTAGTTTGATGGTTCCGCTGTGATAGGCAAAGATGCTTTCACCGAAGAAATTCAGAACTTCTATATCAACTTCCAGTTCTTCTCTAATTTCTCGTTTTAAGCACTCCTGCGGAGTTTCGCCTTGTTCAGTTTTGCCACCAGGGAACTCCCATTTGCCTGCAAGATTTTCGTCGGGTGCTCGTTGGGCAATTAGGACTTTATTGCCTTTTATGATAATTGCTGCTGTTACTTCTTTCATCACTGTCAATCCTTTAGTTTGCGTTTTATATTGCTTAACCTAAGCCTTCAAATATGCATGGGGGTGGGAGCCATGCACAATTGTGAAGTTAGACAGATGGGTTTAGCTTGATGTAATAAACGGGAAGTTTAAAAAGCTATTACAATTTTCCTAAATTCAGAAATTTCATAATTATCAAAACCAATAAGCTTAAGACTCATTCGTTGTATCAAATCCGCAATTTTAATAATGCAAAATTGAATATTAGGTTCATTGTTAAAGTCGTAATAGTAAGCGTACCCATGGACAATGTTTCGTCGCAATTCCTTGATGAGATTTGCGATTTCATTAGAGTTTATATGGACGCCATTCAATATCTCTGGAAAAGCATCAAACATTAGTTTTAATTCAGTTATTAAAGGGAATTTATTGTTTTTTGCTTTTTGAGGCTCCAATTTTTCAAATAAATACTCAAATGCAGTAATCTGTTCCATAAATCGGTGCGGGGTGTATATATTGTCATAATTTGTAATGTGCCCCAATGGGATGCTTTTGGTTATCTTGGAATCCAACTCAAAAGCTAAATTATCAAGTATTTTAGCAGTATATTTCATAACTGGAAACTCACAAAACAACACATCCAAGTCTACTGCAGGGTTATTCGAAACACATTTGGAATAAAAATCGGCAACAGCAAATTCATTTGCAGAAAGCGTAACTCGTTCAAAGGTAACATCGGCGGTGGAAGTAATAAATTTAGAAAATCTATTCATTAGAAGAGTAATTCTATAGCATTCTTCAATCTGTGCTGTGTGTAAGAATACGGATGTTTTCCCACGCATTTTAAAGCTTTCTAAAAGGCCCATACGGTGATTTTGGCCAATTAAATATTTTAATTCATATTTGCTCCCGCAAATATTAAACGGTATTGAGTATACTTCTGTTTGTTCCGCAGCAAGATTGACTCCAGCTCTAGATAAATCCAAATAATGGTACTTGTATCGAAAAATACTATCAAGTAATCTTGACTCAAAGTTTATTGAATCGATTTTTTTGTCAGAACTTAAATTATTTACAATAAAACAGGTTAAATAACAAGTACTTCCCATTGATTTTTCAACCAATAAGGTGATGTCCCGAGGTGTATTGCCTACATCAAAGCACTGACCGGTCAATATATAATTTGTCTTAAAATTATATTCTTTTACAAATAGAGTAACCAATTCTTTTTCTGAAAACAGGTTCATCTGATAATTATCTATTATAAATGGTATCTTCCCATCTTGATAATCAAGTAGCCCTTTGAACATATGCATCACTCCTCAAAATGAACTATAATGGTTAAAACTGAATATTTCGGTTCGGTAGAGCAGGCATCGGTGAATTTGAGCACCTGTCACGGTTAAATTCAGCATCCGTCACGATAAACTGATCACCTTGTTTATTCTAGTCACTGCACTCTCTTCTAAGACGAGTGCTCTCAAATACCGTGATGACTGCTCTGTCTTTCCGAGATGACTGTGCTCGGTCAACGAAATACTCATAAAACTACTTTTTCAGCATCTGTGGAAAACCCAGCGCTTTAAAGAAACGGCACTGCACTATTCCTTGCTTCAAGGAGTAATGGAGAAAAAGTTGGATCCCCTCAAATTGCTACCACAGGCTTGTCCCACATGAAATAATGGGAAAATTTACATTTTTACGAATTCTGCATTAGTTTTATTTGCTGTAATGCAGCGTTAGTTTCCCCTAACAATACTCTCACTTCAGGGGTTATGGTGCATTTAAACAAACCGTTTACTACTGATAAAAATTCCATGTTTATTGACTGATATCCAAAATTGTTTTCAATTCTATCACTTAATGCGTCCACAACATATTTCCAGAATTCCTTGCTCAGAAAATCATTTCTTAAATCTATTAAATCAGTCTTATTACCTGTTGTTTCGTAAATTTTTTCATAGTATGGATTTACAAGCCAATATGCTACTTGAAGCGGACGGTTTTTCTCTATAGAGTCATAGTCAGATATGATTTTATCTCCAATCATATCGTTGAACATTGCCCCGAAATGTGGCTGCTCCTCCGACTTAATTAACATGGCATAATGTGATTTATAACCTGATATAAATCGGTGCATTTTGTCAGTTTCGCTTTTGCGTGACAGCATGTGAACTAAGATGCTTAAGTCAAGCAGCAACTCGTGAGCAAATATCTCAGCCGATATGTCTTTATTGAAAAGAGCCTTGTAATTACCATGAGCAATACGATTGCGAATTATGTTGTTGAAATAGTACATGAAATATTCAATTACTTCAGGATATATATCAACCTGAACATCTTGTAAGTGCTGGATTTTTTTTTTAAGAACATCATTTATATAAATCTTCAGATTTGTAAAACGATTAAACGTAGTAGAGTCTACTAAGAAATCCCCAAACATTCCTTCAATTTGCACCGGAATAATATGATTGAATATTATGAAATCATTAGCTTGAAACAGTATTACACTTTTAAGCAAAATGTCTTTTCTTTCTCTTAAGCAAACACTTTTTTCAAGTGACTGAGATAATTCATTTACTACATCATGCTCTTGTATAAATTGCCTTAGTGTATTTAGATAGAGTTGGGGAAAAGAATTTTTCTGAGTATGCAATTTATCAATAGAGGGAATTTTAGCTTTTTCAATATTAAGTTCCGCCACTCTTTCTTCGACACTTTTAGTATATAAAGATCGATGCCAATTCTTGTGTAGAGCATCAATAGCAGTATACAACTTTACTTTGAAAAACAACGCATACGGTCTATCTAAATGATCCTCTGCAATTTCAAGAACATCTTTATACAATGAAAATTCAAGGGACACATTCATCACAGTATCTTTTGACAACTTTAGAGCCAAGCCTTGAATAGCATAGCAGACACTTTGTGGTTCTCCTAAATTACAGAAACCGTTCAATTGCCTTTCAATGTGTTGTTTCGAAAACAATATCATTTCCTTTCTTGTTCTCAACTCATTACACTCCCTATGGTAATCCTGTAAAATATTTTCTTCCGTAGCCAAATCCCTAACCAAAGAAAGACTTGGCGTTTTTGATTCCACAGATGCTATGCTACTTTTTATTGATAGAAGTTGAGTATTAATTACATTGATTTTCGCATCGATTTTATGCAAAACCGCGCCATACAGTTGAACGAATATTTTATCGTATTCGTACTGAATTATTATAAGTTTGGCCTTTGGCAATTCTTTAATTCTGACTATTTTGCAAAGCGATACGTGGAAATCGTTTGGCATACTAAATTCTTTATTGTTTAGTGTGGTTTTAATTACTATGTTAAGCAGTTTATCATTTGCGCCATCTACACTGCTAATAGCCTTATTGAAATAGAACTCACCTAACTCCTCCAAAGTGTTTTTTGTAAATATTTCTGGGCCGAGATATTCCGGTAAATCAAAATTTATGTATTGATATAACCTATCACATATTGCTGTTTCATTATCTGTTAGCATAAAATATCCTTTCTATAATATAAATTCTCATTATTGCTATAACAAGACCATTATTGAACTTCCATTATTGCTAAAACATTCAGTTACATAAACTGCAGATTATTAGCCTAATGTGAGTACTCAACATTGAAGACAAAGTGGCTACACAAATAGACATAGGCACAACTCAGTTTGGTAATCAGTTACATTTTGTTGATGTTCCCATAATATCTCAAGCCCATGGAAGCCACCTTTCTCAGACATAAGCTGTAAGAAACGGGTCGCGTTTAACCGAGTTCTTTCCTTACCGTTAGATAATATTTTGTACATCGGCACTGAATTTATTTTCCAGTGTCTTCATTAAAAATGCCTCACCTTATTTGACCCAGTTTCACAGCCTCAATATATCCCCCATTCCTGTTCTTGCTCCCTCAATTTTTCCTTCTCAATATCTTCTTGAAGGGCAGCAGTTAACTTTGTTGCCCATGCTTTTACTGCTACATTTCTATGGCTTAGAAGTTTGGAAAGCGCCTCAATGTGTAGTTTAAAGTGGGGTATTATAGAACCGGACCAGGTTCTTGGCCCCAGATTTCTGTATATTTCAAGCAACACATCCTGTCCAGCGTATTGTTCAAACAAATACAATATTAGTTCACTCCAGGCGGTAGTCCCATCTTTGGTTACCAAAAGGGGAATCAATTTCGGTAATTCCAAGGGAGCTTTATTCCCGTTCTGGTCGCACCAGTCCTTGATAAAATCTAGCGGTAACTCTAGGATTAACGGCTGTACCGATTCATCCACTTTAACGCTAGGGTTAAAAATATCATCTAGGTTTGTCCTTAGCCAGTAGTCGTCTGACAATACTCCTTTGCTCAGAATTGGCCATATAGTGTTTCGGTATTCCTTAAGTAAGATTCTCAAGACCGGTTCGAGTGAATGACTTAATTCATGAATAAATTCATGCTGTGAACAGGCTTGGATACACTGCTCGGCTATACTTTGCGCTAATTCTTCATCCTGGCCCAAAAGCAAGAGATGGTCAACTGTTTCCTGCCAAGTATAAAGATCTGTTTTAATATCAGGTAATAAAAAGTTGGTGGATAGAACGGTTTTCCTTAAATACGTTGAACATTCCTGGAAGCGTTTCGTATCATTAAAGCAGTACATATATGCAATTTCCAATGCCACCCCAGCTGCGAGCGAATTATATTCCACAATCTTCTGGCAAAACCAGATCACCTTATCAGGATTAAGGTGATCCAAGACACTACCGTATTTAAAGGCATGAAGTTGTGAAGTCTCTATTTTCCCCTCTTTCACCAAGTCCACTATCCGCTGTAAATCGGTTTCATCAGGATTACCCAATCGGGTTAGGTCTACCAGATACGACACTAGCCTCTCGTCTTGAGTGACAAAATCTAATGTTTTTGACACAACTTCTACAAACCTATATCTAATACCATGAAGGAACCCAGCCAAAACCATCGGATTAGCATTGCCCATTTCGGATAATATTTTCAAGGCATTATCGATAAATGGTTGAGCTTCCTCACAGAGTTGGCCTAGACTAAAACCAAAAGCATATCCCTGGCGCTGCTCTCCTTTGAAAACTACCGCCAAGTTTTCTAATAGTAAAGTCATATTTTGGGAACATTCCTTTGATAAACTAACTGCTTCTTGTTTTGACACATCAATATAATGTCCGCTCTCTTCATCTTTAACATGATCCCAGGCGGGTGTACTAACTATCTGGCTAAGTCGCTCGGCAAAAGTTTGCGGACTTACCAAGTCTAACCATTTTTTTAATCGTGCTAAGCCTTCTTTTGGAATAACCGTCCCTTCGTAACGGATTGCCTCCTTAATCGCATTATAAGCCTCTGTCCAAGAGGCTTTTGTGGAATCATTAATCACTTTTAGTACTTGCTCAACTTCGTCAAACATACCTGCTCGGACCAACCCCCGTAGGCTCTTAACAAATTGTTCACGAGCTAACAGAGCCATTTCTCCCCTACCTACAGCAACCATTGCCAACCTATTTAGACATTCTTGCCAATAAATAATGACTTCAGACCATTGGTTTGGTCTCCAATCCATTTGAGGAGAACGACTTCCTTGAGTTTCTACTCCCCCCATTCTTGAGAAGTGACCATTTTGCAAAGCTGATCCCAACGCTTTGACTGCTAGGTTCTTTTCTTCGTTATTTCCATCGGATAGCGCCGCATCAATTACAACTAATCGCAATTCCGGAGGGGCCTGGGTTCCTGACAAAAATACATGAAAAAGTTGAAAAAACTTATTTGTTGCATTATTACCCCATGACTCATTTTCAGCTGCGGCAAATGCTAACAATATCGGTGCCGCAATCGGAAAAGTATCCTGCCAAAAACACAACTTTTCGAGTGACCAAATTAAATTCCTTCGGCCCGGGCGTACTTCAAGTAATTGTTCTCGGGACCAACCACCAAATACCCGCACCATACATCTGGCAGTCGCTTGAGGATTCACTTCTACCAGAGAGCGGAAGAGACGTGAACCCTCATTAGAGTTGAGCACTTCCGCTTGACCAAAAGGGCCCTGAACACCGCACAAGTTTTCTACTGCTGCCCTGGCATTAGGCAGGAAATCAAGCAGACTCATTTGGTTACAAAGGGCCTCGGCTAAGGGCTCTGGTAAGGAGTCAAGAAGCGGGATAACAGACTCTGGAGGACATGTTTGCCACCAGTCTGCGGCTAAACGCAATGCTAACGGTTTGGGTACAACGCGAACAAAACGGTGCCTCTGATCAAGAATACCTCTATCAATAAAGTGCACCATATGGTGATAAAAATCTTCCTGGCTGATTTTACATATTGAATCGACAATAAAATAGCGTTGGTTACTGACATCCTCTGAAAATCCCAATTTATCAAACAGAGCGCAACTTGATATAACTTTATAAGCTATGGGGTTTTCTTTGCTATTTATCCCAAGCAATCTTTCAAGCAAAATATTATCCCGAAGGCTACCTAAATTTTCTGCTTGTTGCAAACGGGCATCGGCTAATAAAACAGCCATTTGCGGAAAGCCTTGTGCAAATTCCACAATCCTTCCAATATCCGTGTCATTGAGACTTGGATAGGCTTGCTGAATAATATCTCTAATAATATTGTCGGTAACAGGTTCCAGTCTAATATGCGGATAATTACCGGCCGAAGTTTGCTCTGGGTTATAATCAAGCGTTAAAAGACTTAGTTTACTATCATGGTGAGTTATTTCTCTTTGTAATCTTTTGTGAAGTTCTTGGTCACAATTATCGACAACTAAAATTCCTCGCTGGCCTTGTACTCTTAACTGCCCAATTTCAGCCACGAGAGATTTATCATAGTTAGCTGCGTCAATATAAACCACTTGATTACTTAAAGCTTGTAAAATGGGGTCGTCCTCAGCGTTTTCCGGAGGCCGAAAAGTTTCCAGGGCCAGCCTAGTCTTGCCCAACCCTGACAGTCCTACAATCCGTGCCACAGCTTTCGGTTGCCGGAAATGTAACCTAAGATTTTCCAAATATCCCTGGATGTTTTGGTCAGTAATATAATTATATTTATTCTCAGCATACCTTTCCCACATGTTCCAATCCTGACAGTGAAATGGAATTATTCTTCTTACCCACGCACATACCTTGTAAATTAATGCCGGATACTGGTTGACCCATTCCGCAATTTTATTGCCATCATAGATTAGGATCTCAGCCGTATCTGCATATACTTTTCCTGCATCTCTGATGGCCCGGCGGATAGCCTCAATCCGCGGAGCTTGATGTTCAGTATTACAATTACGACCATAAAAAAGGACATAACATCCGCCTGAGTCGAGCACTTCTTCAACCCGTGGTTTCAATTGGGTCCTTGTACGATTGAGTACCTCATGATTGCAATTAGATTCAGACATATCAGTAGCCTTGCACTGAAATAAGGTAAAGCGGTTGGGAATCCAGTCCGTACTTTCCACCCCCCTTGTCCATTTTACCCGTCCGTCTTCTCCCCCGTCACTTATGGTGATACTTAATGGCACATCTACTGACAAAGAAGGAATACCACAATTGTTAACCTCAAGATAAAGTAAACTCTTTAATAGATACGTTAATTGAACGTCTCTGAGCATCTTGATTTCTTCATTAGTGATTTCGAAAATCCCTGTCATTATTTTTCCCCCTTTGTTTGAAATCCTTAAGAATCTATTACCACAAATACCCTCTCTTAAATCTCATACTTACTAATCCTCCAGATAAGTATAAATTACAGTTTCACATTATAGATATTAGCTGAATCTTGACAGATCGAATTCCTCAGCCAACTATTACCTAATCATTTTATATCCGCATCATATAATACTCCTTCACAACAATCCACGCCTTCTCCTCCCCCCGTCATCTTCTTCCAAACATTCCTATTGAACTCAACATACTCTATATCCCGACACCGACTCATAATCCTCATATCCTCAAACCGCTTAAACGGATTCATAAAGATATTTCTTTCAACATTCTTATTTGAATACCCATCCTTACAGAAAAGACTCTGTTTATTCTCAACCACCAGGCCTTTTCGTTCCTATGTCTTGACTGTTTCTTCCTTAAAATATTTAAAACTGCTATTATCCTCAAACGGCACCTCCAAATCAGCTGCAAGCTTCCCATCCCGTATATATCGTTTTAGGTTTCTAATTGAACATCCACCATCCGGACGAACTCGATCTGCGAGATCATAGCCTGATGACATTGGGTCATACCCTTAAAGTGACGGAGAATGCCGAGCTCGAGCATTGCAAAGCTCAATATTCCATTCCAACACTATTAGCAAATAGCGCTAATCCATACTATACTTTCTTACTTACTAATCAGTGCATCATACACATCATTTCAAACGCATGTATCATCAGTTCTTTCAAAATGAAGTTCGGGTAAGACTATTCGGATTTCATGTTCTGCATTTTCTTTCTGCCAGTAAACTATAAACCTGATTTTCGCTGTTTTTAGTATATTGTTTTTTTGCTTTCTTTCCTCTATTTGTTTTATCAACTGTTTCGAGAATCTTAATACCACTTGGCCTTTTGAATTGCGGCAACAATCTCTGTCTACAGTAAGTTCATCTCCGCTATTCAGTTGCGAAACCTGAGGCTGACAGTATAAAAAATAGTCCAACCATACATCTTTATAAGTTAAATGCATCGCTAATTGACAGGGTGGCAAGTAATCTTCCAAATCAGTAACTCGTTCAAGACCTTCTGCTTTTATAAATTGAAGATAATTGCCGTTATAGTGGATGCTCAGGTTACGTTTCGCCCTTGTCATAGCAACATACAGCTGTCTCATAGCTTCCTCTGACCTAAGTTTAAATTCATCGAGCATCAGGAACACATTGTCAAACTCTCGTCCCTTCGCCTTATGAATGGTCGAAACAAAGATGGTTTCGCTGTTTCCTCCCAAGAAATCTTCCAGTTTCGATTCGCGGATAAAAACTTCCAAATCCGATTTGTATTTATATTTTGGATTAACCGCCTCAAAATCTTTGATAATGTTACCGCATATCTCTTGATTTAAGCTCCTACCAAATCGTTCGATTAACTTCCGTTTGGCATTTTCCCAGACATCCTCGTTAATCACATAAATGTCTTCAGACAAGTTAAGCCGGCTTAGAAAAAACCGAACTTCCAAAAGGTTATACATATTAAATCCATCATTTGACTGGATAAGTTTTGCCTGCATCCCATTCTTCAAAAGCAATCCTGTGATCTGTAAAGCTTCTTCATTCGTCTTGGTCAAAACACACGACGTTCCTGTAAGGCCCTCTGAGAGGATATCATCGACTAAGGGGGTAATGAGGTTAGAACTCGTATATTGAACTAGTTTTATTTTTCCATTGTCACTCTGTACAGCAATAATTGGCGAATTCTTTAATCGATGAGGGATTTTCTTTACGAACTGATTTGTAAATTCTACAAGGTTGCTTTTACTCCGGTAGTTTTCAATCAGTTCATACTTGACAGCTTTTTGTTCAATAAGGCTCATGTATTCTGAACTTGCGCCTCTAAATTCAAAGATATTCTGGTCATCATCCCCAACTGCAATAACACGCATTTCCTCGTTCTGTTCCATCAAAGCATTAATTAACGCAAACTCGTTAGCATCCATGTCTTGGGCTTCATCAATTACCAACACCGTTTTCGTAACTCTGCCTTGTTCAACTTCTCCACTCTTAATTTTCTTAATCGTTTGTTGAACTATATCGCCTGACTTTTCAAGAGTTCCAACCCTTCCCAATAGATCAAAGCAGTAAGAATGGAAGGTTTTGATCTCGATGAAGTTAGCAGCATTGCCGATCAGCTTCAGCAAACGCTTCTTGAATTCCGTAGCTGCAGCCCTTGAGAACGTCACCATCAGCAATTGTTCATGCTTGACATCTTCCATTAATAGCAATGATGCCAGCTTATGTACTAAAATTCGTGTCTTGCCGCTTCCGGGACCGGCTGCTACAACAATGTATGTTGATTGTTTGTCGTTAATAATCTTTAATTGAGTTGGTGATAATTCACCAAACAGTTGTTTGAACTTAGTGGGTGTAATATTTTTCTTAATTTCATTTTCTCGGCTGCCCGGAAAATATTTATGGATAAAGGAAGTGTAATTTAGGTGAAAATAATCTTCTACGAATTGTAGAGCAGCTTTGTAATTACTGATCATTTTCCTGGCGTATTCTCCAACAATATGAATTTGTTGTACTTTGTTTTGGTAAAACTGATCTAGCTTTTCATAATCCTCTGCTTTGTAACTTCTTCTGTTGTTCCGCTCCAAACGTTCAATAGTCAGAGCATTATAAAGAACCATAAACCCGCCCTCAATTTTTAAAGCCTCAATTCTTGATAAGTAAAAGAGAGCATCCTCTATATCTTCAGATCTAGCTTTTGCATTAATAATCATAAATCGTCGTTCAAATTCATCTTTCAATTCTGAGACAGAAAACTCAACTAACATTTCCTCTTTATTGGTTTCCTGATTCTCTGATAAATCTTTATTGCTAATATGGTATAGATACTCCACGATAAATTGGGCTATTTCATGACGCTTAATAAACTTTGCTTCTAGTTTTTCCTTTTTATAGAGGCAAATAACAGCAATATGGTTCTTGGAATGGGCTGTTTGTCTTTTTATCCAGTGTTTGATCGCCCAGAAATTAAGGATGGTATTGATCTTATTTGGTGTTACGTCTTTACAGCCATCTTCTTCAGCCTGTTCGTTAATCTCTTTAATATGGTATATTTTTTCCTCATCTTCTAAAATAGT
>DASRMG010000008.1:0-3897 GCA_035648035.1 Desulfosporosinus sp.
ACCATAAACGTTCCTATGACGACAACAAATAAGGCTGCCCACTTATAAGAACTGTCTTCAGCACTTTCCTGATGGTCATGTTCTGCCATGCTCATTTCACCTCATCACTTAATGTGAATATTGACAACAGCATTCGTACCAGGAAGTAACGTATTATCGCTTTTATCAAATTCTATTTTTATGGGTATTTTTTGAATGACTTTGGTGAAATTACCGCTGGTAGATGAAGGGAGAAGAGCGAAGGTTGAATTGGAGGCTTGACCAACATATTTTACACGTCCTGTAAAGGCCTTTTTGGAAAACTGGTCAATGGTAATATCCACCTTTTGTCCCTTCTTTATCTTCCCCAATTTTGTTTCTTCAATGTTCGCCGTAATATACAGCTTATTTGGGTCCACCATCATGGCTATGATTTGCCCCGGGGAAATGAACTCCCCCACGGCACCTTGCTTTTTGATCACGATTCCGTTGATGGGTGCCCTAAAAACAGATTGATCGATGTTAGTTTCCTGATAACTACTCATGCCTTGACGACCAAGGATTTGATCCTTAACCACGGCATCTCCCTCTTCTACATTTATCTCCAAAATTTTTCCGGAAATCTGTGGACCTACGCTGACTATGTCCCCCATTACCTTGGCATCTTCTGTTGAAACATAATTTGCATTTTGATACCAATAATATGCTCCGATACCTGCGAGAGCAACAACCATTACCATCAGAATTATAGAAATTAGCAGTTTACGTTTATTCAATTTATATCACCTGTCCTTACTTTTTGAGACCGATTTGTGCCAACATTCCCGGTTTCAGTACTGTATCAGTCTCAATAAGTTCTATTCTCACTAAAACGCTTCTACTGCGGGAGTCTATGACAGGATCAATAACCGAAACTTTACCCGAAAATTCTTTATCAGGAATCTCCGATACCTTCACGAGCACGCTCTGTCCGACTTTCACACTATCCATAAGTCCCACCGGTAAAGAAGCATTGATGAATAGGGAATCAACATTTACCACTGAAAGCAATACCACTCCAGGCGAGGCCAATTCTCCGACATTGATATTTTTTGCACTAACAGTTCCAGAGACTGGAGAAACTATTCTTCTATTGATAAGCTGAGTTTTTGCCAGGTCTGATGCTGCTTGAGCTTGCTTGACTTGGGCTCGCAAGACATTTATAGTTTCTTGAGTTTCGCCTTTGGTCAACATATCCAACTGATTTCTTGCCGCGTCGTACTGAGCCTGCGCGGCAGCCAACTGTGTCTGGGTTACTTCTAATTGAGCTTGTGATATTCCACCGGCAGTGAAGAGTTGTTGATTGCGATCAGAATTATTTGTCGCATTGGTATAACTGATTTTAGCGCTGTCTAGGAGGGCCTGTGCTTGAGCTATCTGCTCTGGCCTCGCCCCAGCTTGAATCTTTGTTAGATTTGCTTGAGCGGTATTTACAGCAGCTTGGGCCTGTGCCACCTGAGATTCGATGTCTTTGGTATCAAACGTAATAATTGTATCTCCTTTATTGACTCCAGAACCTACGTCAACAGAGATACTTGCTACTCTCGCTGCAATTTTAGTCATAATCTGAGCCTTTTCGTTGGCATCAATAATCCCCGCCATGATAAAGACTGGCTTACTTGCTTGAAGGACAGTACTTGCTGTGTCATCTTTTTGATCCGCCGTACTGCATCCTGTAAGCACCATAACCATTGCTATAATGATCATAATTACTCTTTTCATCCCGATCTCCTTTCTCTTTGTACAGCAACTGTTCGTATGCGTACATTTATAAATATAGTTTAATTTACACTAAGTTATTACCTATGTCAATCACCAAATTCTAAAGGATCATATACCCTTAATAAACGTACAGAAGGGACATCCAGCTGCATCAAGTGGATATCCCTTCTGTACTTAGACTTCTAAATAAATTTTTCGACTGACTTGGAACCAGACAACTTATATCATCCATATAATGGAAGTAGAAAATAGTAAAACTGTCTGCAGAAAGTGAACTCGTTCGGCTAAGCTGAACATCAAAACTTCAGTAGGGCATTCTACCTCACTGAAGCAACGTAGAACGCTCCCACTTATAGAAGTGGGAGTCTTACGAATAGATAAATTTTAAAATATAGGAGTGATAATTATGTATGTATGGTCACCTTGGCATTATCGACGTGTTTGGCGCCGTCCCGTAATAATCGTGGTCCCTCATCGGTGGAGACGTCGTTGGTAGAAACTAGATCCAGCATCTCATGACACATTGTGGCATCTGCGCTTTTCAGCGCAGATGCTTTATTTTTCAACGATTTGTTGATAGACAATATACGAATAAGCCATCGGTACAATTGAAATGACAGCAACAATGATAATGAAGCCAATTCCATTAATAGTTGTTCCTAAGAAGGTTAACATTATATTAAGGATGCCACCTAATACCCATAATGGAGCAGCCATTCTATGAGTTTTCGTCCATACTTCCTCATTGGCCAACGTCCAGGGAGTCTTTATCCCTACAAAATAGTTATGCTTAAATCGCCCCATCACATTTCCGATGAGAATAAAGAGCAAGGAGACCATGATTTGAATAAAGATGGGTTTATTAACTATAACCCCTGTGGCAATCAGAAGGGTCATAACTTCTGTTCCTAAGAAAAACACAATTAATAGATACTTGAGGAATTGGTAAGTTGACTTAAACTGTTCATAGTTCTTTTTTTTGGGATCAATATAGGGAAGTACAAGAAACAATAAATAAGTTGCTAAGCTGATCGCTGGCAGCCCAAACGCACCAAACAATTTACCCCCGTACCCATTCACTTCTCCGTTCATGTTCCAATGCGTAGGAACTTTGTCTGGTAGTGAGGGATAGAAATAGGCTCCCAAGGCGAACCCAGAAAAAATCAGACTAATAATCAGCCAATCTTGCTTCAAGATATTACTTATCTTTGGCATCTTCGAATCCTCCTTCATTCACATGATTTGCGTTAAAAAACCATTTAACTACCTCTTGGAATACTGTCGTGTTCAGCGAATAATATATGTGTTGTCCCTTTCTATCATCCGTCACCAGCAAGGCTTGTTTCAAGGCATTGAGATGATGAGAAATACTTGGCTTAGTCATATCAAATTGTTCCGCTATTTCGCCAGCTGTCATATCTCGTTCTTTGAGTAATAGAATAATCTTTCGCCTAGTTGGATCTGCAAGGGCTTTGAAAGGCAAATTAAGCATGAACATCTATCCTCCCCCACCACTACTGTTAGATGTTTATCTAACTATCTAATAGCAGTATATTCTATTCTTTAATAAAAGTATATAGTTGATGTTCATTTATCTATTTTGTGGTATTATAATCCGACAACGAGGTATTATAATACCACAGCAAGGTATTATTAATATTAAGCATAATGACTTAGGAGGAATTCGCAGTGAAAAAACTCTTCCAATTATCTTTACTTGCCTTTTTATTGTCATCCGTCTTTCTGCTAGTCGGGTGCAATAAATCAGTACAGCCACCGCTCCCAGAGAGTAAACCAAGCGGGACTTCAACTCCTGAGAAAACTCCTTCTGAAACTCCAGCGAAGGAAGTTGTTCCTGCTGCGACACCTGGAGATTTTTTTCCCGTGGTTGCTGGCTCTACCTGGGAGTATCAAGGGGAAGGGAACGAATATGCCTCCTTCAATCGCAAGATTGTCTTCAAGGGCGACAATTTAGCCCAAATTCGTGAAGATAACGGAGGAACGGTTAGTGCTTCTGTTTTCAAGATCTCCTCAGACGCAGTCACCAGGATCTTCTTCATTGGTGAAGCCTACGAGCAAAAGAATTACCTCAAAAGCCCCCCGAATCAAAACCTTATCATCTTAAAGGCTCCCCTTAAAGTGGGGACAAAGTGGAAT
>DASRMG010000009.1:0-15738 GCA_035648035.1 Desulfosporosinus sp.
TTGACCCGGCGTTTCCCTTGAACCAGAGATTAAGAAACGGAGATAAATGCTCTCGTTTAAGTAGAAAATAAAACTGATCGTGAAGAAAGGAGTTTATCTTAAGTTTTTCGAAATCGTGTCTTGACAAGCGGGGACATTACAACATTACAGGGTATTATTATTCTGTTTATTGGTTTTTTTATAGGCCTTAAATTCACCTCTGTGATCACGCCATTTGCGGTCATCGGCGTGATGAGTGTGGTTGGACTTGTATTTTCAGGGTTAGGATTATTTTTAGCGGCTCTGGTTAAGAATTCACAAACCTTTCAAATTGTTATAACGGCGATTACAATGCCGTTAACCTTTCTATGTGGAGCCTATATCCCGCTCAGTATGTTACCTAAAACATTGCAATATGTTGCGTATCTCAATCCCATGACCTATACAACAGCGTATTTTAGAACGATCATACTGGAAAAGACGTCTTTATCAACCGATCAATTGATTGCAGAACAGCTTGCTTTCAAAATAGGGAATTTTGTCATTACACCGAATATCAGCATAGCGATTGTACTGGTTTTCGGACTCGTATTTTTACTACTATCAACGTATGTTTTCTCAAGGGTGGATTTTTCGAGGATTAATCGCTCAAAAAGTAAAGAAGCAGATATATGGAGCTAGTATAAAGGCTCCAGCCATGTATATAAAGGAATCCGACTACTTTTAGAGAAATAGATATAGGGACTGTCTAAAAATGCTTGTTAAGGTTTATGGCAGGGTGCCATAAAGACTGAGCTGACAAAGGAAAGGAATTCAAACCATGAAAAATGCAAAGGGAACAATTATCACGGCTATTATCTGGATAGCACTTATTTTAATCTCATATTATTTCCTACTGATACCTCTTAACATCCAATCAGTGAGCCTTTGGGTATACCTTTCCATAATACTTCTTATAGGTGGAATATTATTTATTGTACCCCATGTAGTAGTCGGAAAAAAAGGCATTACCTTCAAGGGAACCGTCAAAGTATCGTCTTATCTGCTCACCGGAGCAGTGGTTGTATTGGCAACCGTGGGACTCATCATTATTTACTCTTTACCATTATTTCATGCCCAACAATACGCAACGTTAATTGAAAAACAGGAAGGCAATTTTGCAGCAGATGTTGCAGAAATAACGGTTGATCAAGTCCCAACCGTTGATAGAGATTCGGCTCAAAGACTTGGTGATCGAAAAATGGGTGAGATTGTTGAATTGGTCTCACAATTTAACGTAGCTGCGGATTATACGCAAATCAACTACCAAGGTAAACCAGTCAGAATATCTCCGTTGGAGTACGCTGGGTTCTTTAAATGGTTTAATAATTCTAAAGCAGGAATTCCGAATTATACAGTAGTCGATATGATTAATGGAAAAGTAACGCTCGAAAAGCCAAAACAAAATATCATGTATTCGGAAAGCGAACGATTTGGCAGGAATCTCAAAAGATACTTAAGATTTCATTATATGACTGATATTTTAGGAGACTTTAGTTTTGAAGTCGACGAACAAGGAGTACCTTATTGGATTGTATCAGTGCATGAAAATACCATCGGTCTTTTTGGGGCGACTGATGTAAAAGAAGTGATTATGTTAAATGCTTCAACAGGGGAGCACAAAAAGGTGAAAATCGAAGAGGTTCCGACGTGGGTTGATAGAGTCTTTGAGTCCGAACTCGTGTTAGAACAAGTGAATTACAATGGTAAATATCAAGGTGGATTTCTTAATTCAATGTTTGGACAACGAGGTGTTCTGGCATCAACCGATGGATACAACTATCTTGCCATTAAGGATGACGTATATTTGTATACCGGAATAACCTCTGTCGTGCAGGATGAATCAAATATTGGTTTTATCTTGGTTAATTTACGAACAAAAGATACCAAGTTTTACAGTATACCGTCAGCAGAGGAATATTCTGCGATGGATAGCGCCAAGGGGGCAGTTCAAGAGAAGGGTTATGACTCAACATTCCCTATTCTATTAAACATCAATGCAAAACCGACGTATTTCATGGCCTTAAAAGATAAGGCGGGGTTAATTAAGATGTATGCCTTAGTCGATGCTGAGGATTATCAAAAAGTAACAACAGGGGTTACTGTGGAAGAAACGGTTGGGAAGTTTACGAATAAAGGGACTCAATCAACAGAGAAGATTTCACAAGAGCCCAAAGAAGAATTTGAAGTCACAGCTAAGATTACAGATATCCAAAATGTCGTGATTGAAGGAAATTCTTATTACTATGTCCTGTTAGAAGGACAGGGCGAGGTCTTTACTGCAAATATTTCTAAATCAGAACGATTACCCTTCCTTAAAATCGGTGATGGGATCACCGTAAAATATGTAAAAGATAGAGAAGGGGTCAATAGTATCGTGAATTTAAGTTAGAATACCTGCCATCAATGATACCTAAGCCACATGCCTATAATCGATAGGTGTGTGGTTTTCGTCATTGATAGAGGAGGCAATTGATCACCCTAAGTAGGACATTTTCAGAAGATTTACATTGATGGAAGGAATACCATGAAGTTCGGAGAAAAAGTAAGGTATACGTCAAACATTGTCTATGTCTCAAAATCAAAGGTCTTGGAGGATATTATGTATAAAATATTGATTATAGAGGACGATTTGGTGATCGCAAAAGGGCTTCAAAATTATTTGTGTCAGTGGGGCTACCAAGTCGACTATATCACTGACTTTCAAGCGGTGCTCAGAACGTTTTCAGAGTTTGATCCTCAGCTTGTTTTGCTGGATATTTCATTACCTTTCTTCAATGGGTACCATTGGTGTCGTGAAATCCGCAAGCTGTCAAAGGTGCCAATTATTTTCATTTCTTCTATGTCGGATAATATTAATATTGTGATGGCGGTTAATATGGGTGGGGACGATTTTATTGCCAAGCCGTTTGACCTGAATGTAGTCGTAGCAAAGGTGCAGGCACTGATTAGAAGAACCTATTCCTTTGGTGGGCAGATGAATATTATTGAGCAAAGCGGTGCTGTGCTCAATCTTAGCGATACAACGCTTAGCTTCGAAAATAAGAAAATTGAACTGACAAAAAATGAATTTAAGATACTGCAAGTGTTACTCGAAAATGTCGGCAAAGTCATTGCTCGTGATACGATTATGACAAGACTTTGGGAAAGTGATAGCTTTATCGATGATAATACACTGACGGTGAATGTTGCTCGTTTGCGCAAGAGGCTCGAGGAAATGGGGCTTTGTGAGTTTATTAAGACCAAAAAAGGCCTAGGATATATGGTGGAGTAGAATGAATACAACTGTTTTGATATCGTACCTGAAAAAGCGACGTAAGATAGGGCTCCTGTTTTTGGGTTTTACATTAATTTTCGCCATAGTTTTTTACCTATATTCACTACCACTTGACGCAGTGTTATACGCCTCTATTTTGTGTTTGTCCTGTTCTATACCTTGGTTAATTTATGACGTTTACCAATATTACCTTCGTCATAACCTGCTAATGAGCTTCATGAATAGGATCACAGTTAATATTGACGAACTACCCAAAGCAAGGGATCTATTGGAGCAGGATTATCAAACCTTGCTGACCTTGCTTTTTGAGGAAAACGCTAAAATCACTTCAAACGCAGACGTTCGTCAGACGGAAATGATCGATTATTACACCCTTTGGGTGCATCAAATCAAGACCCCAATTTCTGGCATGAGGCTTCTTTTGCAAACAGAGGCGTCGCGGCAAAATAGCGAACTGACCTCCGAACTTTTTAAAATTGAGCAGTATGTAGACATGGTTTTAGGCTATCTAAGGATTGAAAGCATCTCCTCTGACTTAGTGCTTTCGCAGTATGATCTTTCCAAGGTTGTTAAGCAAGCGATTAGAAAATACGCCACAATATTTATTGGAAAGAAGATTACCCTGGATTTTAAAGAGCTGGACTGCCTGGTACTGACGGATGAGAAATGGCTTCTCTTTGTTCTTGAGCAGATACTTTCAAACGCTCTAAAATACACAAAGTCAGGGACGATCTCTATTTATATGGAAGCTGAAAAAACCTTAGTAATTAAGGACAGCGGCATAGGCATTGCCGGCGAAGATTTGCCTCGGGTATTTGAAAAGGGTTTCACAGGATTTAACGGGCGAATGGATAAGAAATCAACAGGGATTGGGCTGTATCTATGTAAGCAGATTTTAGATAAGCTATCCCATAAAGTAACGATAATCTCACAGATCGACCTTGGAACAACGGTTAAAATAGACCTTTCTTCTGTCAAGATCTTAATAGAATAGCGCAACCTTACAGGATTGTAAGGTTGCAGGAAGAAATGTAAGCTAAAGTTATGGCAGCGCATTTCTTTTTTTATTATTATTAGGTATAGAAAGAAAATAACAAGTCAAGAGGTCATTGGAGGAAGAAAGTATGAGATTACTCGAGGTAAACAATTTAAAAAAGATCTACACGACTCGGTTTGGTGGGAACCAGGTGCAAGCGTTAAGCAGTGTGTCCTTCTCTATTGAGAAAGGCGAATATGTTGCTATTATGGGTGAATCGGGCTCGGGAAAGACAACACTGCTTAATATTTTGGCAGCCTTAGATAAACCAACAAGTGGCGAGGTGCTGCTCAATGGACAAAACATTGTCTCCATTAAAGAACGTGAGATTTCTGCCTTTCGCAGAGATAATTTAGGGTTTGTATTTCAGGACTTTAATTTACTGGATACCTTTTCTGTGCGGGACAATATATTCTTACCCCTGGTGTTGTCGGGTAAATCATATCAGGAAATGGCCAGTCGTTTAGAGCCTATTGCAGAGAAACTGGAAATCAGCGATATTTTGGACAAATTCCCTTATGAGGTGTCGGGGGGCCAAAAGCAACGAGCGGCAGTCGCCAGAGCTTTAATTTCAAAACCACAGTTGATTTTAGCAGATGAGCCAACAGGGGCACTAGACTCAAAGGCGACAGATCATCTGCTTAAGCTGTTTTCAGAAATATACCAAGAGGGACAGACGATCTTATTGGTCACTCACAGCACAAAGGCTGCAAGCCACGCAGGGCGGGTGCTCTTTATTAAAGATGGCGAGGTATTCCACCAGCTTTATAGAGGCTCTATGAACAACGAGGAAATGTTTGAGAAGATCTCCAACACCTTGACTGTTTTAGCCACGGGCGGTGGTCACCTTGAATAACATGCTCTATCTGAAACTTGCTAGAACCAACATTAAAGCGAATGGCAAAACCTATCTGCCCTATGTCATTACCTGCATTTGCACGATTATGATGTTTTATATCATGCATGCTCTTTCTATTAACGAGGGGCTAAACGGTGTCAGCGGGTCAGATAGCCTTAAAATGATTTTGTATTTTGGAACCATTGTCATCGGCATATTTTCGGCAATATTTCTGTTTTACATCAACAGTTTCTTAATAAAACGTCGTAAAAAAGAGATTGGCCTGTATAACATTTTAGGGCTGGGCAAAAAGCATATCTCCATCGTTTTACTTTATGAAAATGTGTTTATATCGCTCATCAGCCTGGTCTTCGGTCTTATGGGTGGCGTAATTTTAAACAAGCTTATGTTCTTGGTACTCTTAAAAATACTGGATTTTGCCGTGCCCTTTGGCTTTTCTGTGTCCATACCTTCTATGGAAATAACGCTGTTAGTTTTTATAGGGATTTTCGCAGCAACCCTAATCTCTAACCTTTTCCAGATTCATATGGCTAAGCCAATTGAGCTCTTAAGAGGTGGTGAACATGGTGAAAAGGAGCCGAAAACCAAATGGTTGATGACTATAATTGGAATCATTGCACTAGGTATCGGCTATGCCATGGCACTCACTGTAAAGTCGCCCCTATCTGCCCTTAGCTTGTTTTTCGTAGCGGTGATTCTGGTGATGGTTGGAACCTACTGTCTCTTTACTGCGGGTAGTATTGCCATTTTAAAGCTACTTCGTAAGAATAAACAGTTTTACTACAAAACTAGAAATTTCACGTCAATCTCGGGAATGCTCTACCGCATGAAGCAAAACGCTGTTGGACTCGCTAATATCTGTATCTTGAGCACAGCGGTGTTGGTCATGATCTCCACCACGGTTTCACTATATATTGGGATGGAGGATGGACTGAGGGCTCGCTTCCCCAAGGATGTGATGATGAATGCCTCGGGTATTTCTGAAAATCAAACTCTAAAACTAAATGAAATTGTTGACCTTGCAACAAAAGAGACCAAAATTAATAATCGGGTGAGTTACTCTAGTGAGGCCTTTATGGCGAAAAGAACAGAGGACGCATTTCTACTGAGAAAAGCAAAGGATGCTTTTAGCTCTGATTCTTGTCTTTTGATGACGATGTCTCTCTCTGATTACAACCGAATAGAGGGTAAAAATGTTTCGCTTAAGGACGATGAACTGCTGATTTTTTCTACCGTGAAGAATTACGGTAAAAACATCATGACCATACAGGATAAAAGCTTTAAGGTTAAAGAGGAATTATCCTCGATTGCTATTACGAATAAGAATCCACTCGATATCTTAGGCACCTATATCCTCATATTAAAGGATGTTGAAGCTGTCAGAACGATCAATGCAGCTGTACCGGGTACAAAATCTAGTGTGCCTTCCTATAAAGTTGATTTTGACGTGACGGGGACCGACAAAGAAATTATTTCTTTAACTGACAAGCTAAGGCAAGAGTTTAGCAAAGAAATTCCAATTCCGGTTTCTCTTGAGAGTGCGGCAGGGTCTAAGGAATCTTTCTTTGCAGTGTATGGTGGACTCTTCTTCATTGGCATATTTTTAGGGGCCTTGTTTCTAATGGCAACGGTGCTGATTATTTACTATAAGCAAATCTCCGAGGGGTATGACGACAAAGAACGGTTTAATATTATGCAGAAGGTGGGCATGAGCAAGGCGGAAATTAAAAAATCCATTAACCGGCAAATATTAATGGTCTTTTTCTTGCCGCTGGTTTTTGCAGTGATCCACATAACGTTTGCTTTCCCGATGATCGCCAAACTGCTGGCTGTCTTGAACCTTATTAATGTACCGCTATTAAGGCTGTGTACCGTGGTGACAATTCTTGTTTTCGCCGTTATTTATACAGTGGTTTATTTCTTAACGGCAAGAGTGTATTTGAGGATTGTGGATGGTGAGGCGTAATATTCTGAAAATCGCTGCTTGAATATTATAAAGGACTGTCTCAAAATAGAAACTAAATTCTATTTTGAGGCAGTCTCTTTTCCGTTCATGACTAAGCTGTGATAGGATTGATAAGAATTATGATTAACCCATAAAAATGTACTTATGGCAGTAGCAACTGCAGCGGAATCCTCAGAGGTTATTTTAAGGAGGCGTTATAGTGTTATACAGAAAGTTCGGCAAGACTAATGAAAAAGTTTCTAGTTTAGGATTTGGGTGTATGCGGCTCCCCCTACTACCTGAAGGAGACCCTAGCAAAATCGATGAAAAGCTGGCTATTAAATTGGTTCGTTATGCCATTGATGAAGGGGTAAACTATATAGATACTGCTTATCCTTATCATGGTACAGGCATGGACAAAGGTGGCCAGAGCGAACCTTTTGTGGCAAAAGCCCTGAAAGATGGATACAGGGAGAAAGTCAAAATAGCCACAAAGCTTCCCAGTTGGCTGATAAAAACTAGAGAAGACATGGATCGATATTTAAATGAGCAGTTAGAGCGGCTTGAGACGGACTGCATTGATTATTATTTAGTCCACACTATTAACAGTAAGTTATGGCCTATTTTAAAAGAAGCTGGTATCGCCGAATTTCTAGATCAGGCCATAAAAGATGGAAGAATAAAATATGCTGGCTTTTCTTTTCATGATAAACAAGACTTGTTTAAGGAAGTCGTCGATTATTATGATTGGTCTTTTTGTCAGATACAATATAATTATTTGGATGAGGATTTTCAGGCTGGAACATCTGGCTTAGACTATGCGGCTCAAAAAGGTTTGGGCATCACCATTATGGAACCCCTAAGAGGCGGTAAGCTCGCCGGAAATCTTCCGGAGGCTGCGCAAAAGGTTTTTGACCAGACGGATGTAAAACGAACACCGGCAGATTGGGCTTTGAGATGGGTCTGGAATCATCCGGAGGTTTCTGTGATTTTAAGCGGTATGAATACGATGGATCAGGTGACAGAAAATCTGAAATCAGCCAGTGAAGCAGAAGCAAACATGTTAACAGCACAAGAAATAAGGGCTATTAATCAAGTGAAAGCTATTTATAAGGACAGAATTAAAGTCAATTGCACTGCTTGCGGTTATTGTATGCCGTGTCCTGAGGGCGTAAATATCCCTGGCTGTTTCGCTATGGTCAACAATTATCATATGTTTGGCATGGATGAAAACTATCATAAATTTCTTGGTGCTAAGCAAAAAGCTTCGTCTTGTGTGGAGTGCGGACTATGTGAAACCCATTGTCCACAGGGTATTTCAATCCGTGAGGAATTAAAAGAAGTAGTAGCAGTATTTGAGTAGGAAATAATAGTTTCCACTTGGCCGTGGGTTACCTAAGAATGTTACGAGACGTGGCCAGTGATAAAAATGAGCTTCTCGATCCATTGCTATAGAGACAATGAGGAGGGGTGGTGCCTGCAATGAAAATACTTGTTATTATTGGAAGTCCGAGAAAAGGAAATACATATCACACCGTGCAAAAAATTGAACAATACCATCGTAGAATAACGGATTGCGAATATGAGTATCTGTTTCTAAAAGACATTAATTTTAATCTTTGCAAAGGCTGTTTTGTTTGTATATCTAAAGGAGAGGAACATTGCCCATTAATCGATGATAGGGACTTGATTATTCAAAAGATTGATTCCGCTGATGGCGTGATATTGGCAAGCCCCAATTATGCTGCTAATGTTCCTTGGCTGATGAAAAATTGTATTGACAGATTTGCCTACACCTGCCACAGACCAAGGTATTTTAATCAGAAGTTTATGCTTTTAGTGACAAGTGGTAGTTATATGGGAATTAAGGATGTATTGAAAGCATTATCAATCATGGTTTCAGGGGGCAGCATCATTAGTCGTTTAAGTGTTTTCAATTCGCCTGGTATGAATCCTAATAAGCAAAAACTACAGGACAATAAAATTAAAAAGGCTACTGAAAAGTTTGCAAAGATCTTGATCACTAAAAAAGATTCAAAACCGCCATTTTCTTATCTTATCTGGTTCAGTGTTTTTAAAGCTTCATCGGTGATCAATCAAGAGGGGCTTCCTGCCGATTTTTATTTTTATAAGAATAAAAATTATTTCATAGAGTGCGATCTAAACATCTTTCAAAAAACGTCCATCAAGGTCTTTACGCAATTCTTCCGTTTTATGATTAACAAAGGATTTGTTTAATGCTTGAAGAATTAGAATTTATTTTGCAAAAGGCGTGCAACCATGATAGTGAAGTGTAACAGCATCAATTATCTAAGTCGATAGTACTATGAAACGACAATAGCCCATTAGAAGGAATTATTTCCATCTAATGGGCTACTTATATTGAATAGCAGGCATCTTAAGATGAGTTAGTCCTCCGTGGTTAGAGCGAAATTTACGCATCTTTCAAAGATATTGTATATATAAACAATAATTGGCAGGGATTTACTGAAAAATGAAGAATCTAAGAAATACTAATGAGCTTTAGTAGGAGAGTTATTATGGATAAAATTAATATAATATTAGACACTACTTTGAATATCATGACACCTGACCATGTCAACAAGGCGGACCTAACCGATCTATTAAAGAAATTATGGGGATTTGAGAGGTTTCGAGACGGTCAGTTTGAGTTGATCAAGGGTGCCCTCATGGGTAAGAATATGTTAGGAATTCTGCCAACGGGTGCAGGAAAATCACTTTGTTATCAGTTGCCAGCCCTTCTTGGGGACGGAGTGTCGTTAATTGTCTCACCTCGTAAATCGTTAATAAACGACCAAATAACTAATCTCACGAATATGGGATTTGAGTTTGTGGACTATATTGATCCTTTGAAATCTGAGGATGAGACGCAAAAGACATTCAGCCGATTTCAGACAGGTCGTTTAAAGATCTTATATGTATCTCCAGAGACCCTCCAAATGAGAGATTTCCAACGAGCATTAAAAGAAGCACTAAAGAAGCTTAGCCTTGATTACTTAATTATTGATGAAGCACATTGTGTCTCTGAATGGGGACATGATTTTAGACCTTCTTATTTAAAGCTTTTGGAGGTCGTTACAACCATTGATGCTGCCACTGTTATTGCAGTCACTGCAACAGCGTCTTCAAAAGTCAAAGAAGATATCTTGAACTTCTTTAAGATTAAAGAAGACAATGTTGTCTGTTCAAAACCCTTGGATCGTCCTGAAGTTAGCTTGGAAGTCATTAATCTACCGATTGAAAGTGGCAAAGAGATGGCTCTGAGAAAATCATTGATAGAAGATATACCAAGGATTTTGCACAAGAAGACGATCCATGAACTTCATCAGGATGGTTCAGGTATGATCTTCACAATATTTGCCAAAGCAAAGGGCTCGACGACCAGGTCTTATGGAACAAAATATATTCTTAATGAGGTTAGAGAAAGTGGGATTGATTCCAATCTGTATCATTCCAAGTTAAGTGACCTTGAACAATCCAAGATGCAAGATCATTTCAAAACAAATCAGTTTCCGTTGTTGGTTACAACGATGGGATTCGGAATGGGCATCGATAAGTCCAATATTAGGTATATCGTTCATATGTGCTACTCAAATTCTTTGGAGGCTTATTATCAAGAAGTAGGAAGAGTGGGGCGTGATGGGCAGCATGCTCACGCGCTGATCATTTCGAGGGATAGAACGTCAGCTTGCATCCAGCACCAAGATAGTATTAACAACTATGAACCCCAGTGTATCTATGGATGGCGCTGCATATATACCCATGGGACAAAATGTGATTATGGGATGCAGGCAAAATTAATTAGTGACAATTATCCAAGTGTCAACGATATGACTCGTCATCTGAACGAATGCTATCAGTTTCTGGCGCAAAACTGGAAGGGCAACCCAAAGTTTACATTCGCGGTTGATTCCATGAACTCTAGGAAATATCAAACCTACTTGTCATATTTCCAGAGGCAGGGAATCATAGTGGATTATAATACTTTAAGCTATTTGGATGAGGGTCATATGAACTTCGAAGTAGAAGTGAATCAAAGCGCTTTCATCGTTTCGAACTTGGCCAGTGTCATTGACCCAATAGTCACGAGGCTTCAAAGTATTAAAAGGCGAAGATATAATATGTTGGAAAGTATTTGGGAGTATGTCAACCATAGTGCAGAGGGTAGACGTCAATTTCTACTGGATTATTTCCAGAATCCCGTGACTTATGGTATAGACGGTTGTAAATTTTGTGATGTTGAAGGGATCAATGACGATCCATCGATTGTGGCAACAAGGGCGTTGAGAATCAATCAGTTATATAAAGATTACCATAATCTAATGGACTCAAATAGTTTTGATTACGAGAACGTTAACAAATTACTTAGAATGATGTATGAAGAAAACGAACAAGAAAGTGCCAAGAATAGAGCCATGAAGCACCTAGAAGACCATACAGATAATCCGGTCGCTCTCTATTTCAGAAGTCTGATGACTCTCAAAAGAGACAAAACGGATACATTTGCAAGAAATCAGGCCTGCGAATTAGTTTCTTTAATTCTTAAAAATATAGGGGCCAGAGCTGCAAGCGGGGTGTTAAACGATTTCAGTGATATTGACGAAAAAATTGCAGAAAAAATATTAATGATGAATGAAACTATTAATAATAGATGCGGACGTTGCCACTTATTTGATGCAAGAATTAAAGGCAGATACAGCAAGAGAAATTGTTTACAAGTTATTTATTAAGAGCAAGGTTAACAACCTTAATAATCAATTAGGAAGGAGACATTAAATTGGATTTGCTGGATTTAGACGTAAGAATAGAAAAAGATTTGAAGCATTTAGAGCAGAGTCTCATCGATTATGAAATATTAATGCGTGAAGCTGCTACTTTAAAAGACCAAACAAAGGAATTATTGGCTGTTTATGAAGGGAGAATAGAACAGCTTAACGCTAAATTCACTCAAAAAGAAGCATCATCCTTGAAGTCCGCCAAAAGCTTTAATGTTGATTATAAAAAAGTCGTCACGTTATTTAATGCTATGGAATCGAAGCAAAATCTATTTGAAGTATATGTGAAGAACGACCTATCTTCTCTTGATGGAAATGTTCATGAAAGAATTGATAAACTTGAAGCAGAACACAGAAAAACCCTGATTAACATAGTCAATGCCCAGACAGTGCATGAAAAGCAAACCTTGAATTCTAAAAAGGACGTCTCAGAAGGTGTTAGTGATGAAGTTCATGAGATTGCAGAAAAAAATAGAGCTATTGAGGTAAGTATTGAGGCCATCCATGAAGGTATCCGTAAGTTGAAAAGTGATTCAGAAAGAAGTTTAATTAATCTTTCGTCAGAGCTATTTAAAGAGACCACGCGAGCTGAAGAAAAGGATAGAAAGCTAGCTATGGCCCTCAAGATATTTATGACCATCAGTAGCGTTTTATTTATTGTACTTTTGATTTGGAGATAGTTAACTTTGAACCTCCCATGTAGGTTCAAAGAACCTGTTGATTAACTGCTTGTATCGCTTTATAATAAGTGTTAGTTTTTGTAGGATGGTTTTATTATTTCTAGATTTTTAATTGGATGGAAGAATGGGAGGAGACATTACCATGAATATCACGGAAATACTTTCGAGCAATGCCAAGACGTATGGACCGGAGACATGCCTGACGGAGATTAATTTGGATCTCCAGGAAAGTCATAATGTCACTTGGCGTGAGTATGAATTGATTGAAAATAACCCAGCAGGCGAATATCGACGGGAAATGAGCTGGCGTGTTTTTGACGAGAAAGCCAATCGAATGGCCAATCTACTGCTGAAGAGGGGGATAAAAAAAGGGGATAAGGTTGCTATTCTGTTAATGAATTGCCTGGAGTGGTTGCCGATATATTTCGGTATATTAAAAACCGGAGCGATCGCGGTCCCCTTAAACTTTCGCTACACGGCTGAGGAAATAAAATATTGTTTAGGTTTATCTGAAACGGTTGCGTTGATTTTCGGGCCTGAATTTATTGGACGAGTGGAAATGGTTTATGACCAGATACCTGAAGTGAAAATGTTTTTTTTCGCAGGAGAAGACCGTCCTACCTTTGCTGAAAACTATGACCGACTTACAGCCAATTGCTCCTCTGAAGCGCCAAAGATCAAGCTTGCAGACGAAGATGATGCGGCAGTCTATTTCTCCTCAGGGACAACGGGATTTCCAAAAGCAATACTACATACGCACCAAAGTCTGATATCAGCATGTTATACGGAAAACGACCACCATGGTCAAACGCGGGAAGATAATTTTTTGTGCATTCCGCCCCTATACCATACAGGGGCCAAGATGCATTGGTTCGGCAGTTTACTGTCTGGGAGTAAAGCCGTATTGCTGCGCGGCGTTAAGCCTGAGTGGATCCTCAAAACAGTTTCTGAAGAAAAAATTACGATTGTCTGGCTGTTAGTTCCCTGGGCACAGGACATTCTCGATGCCATTGAAAGAGGCTCTGTGAAGCTGGAAGATTATGATCTTGCCCAGTGGAGGCTGATGCATATCGGTGCGCAACCGGTACCACCCAGCTTAATTCGACGCTGGAAAAAGTATTTCCCTGACCATCTTTATGATACGAATTACGGTCTCAGCGAATCGGCTGGACCTGGATGTGTCCATTTAGGGACGGACAATATTCATAAAGTTGGTGCGATCGGGATACCAGGTCACCATTGGGAAGCCAAGGTTACGGAGGAAAATGGAGGCTCTGTCATCCAGGGACAGGTTGGGGAATTAGCTGTCAAGGGGCCAGGTATGATGAAATGCTATTACAATGACCCTGTAGCGACCGATGCCGCAATCAAAGGTGGCTGGTTGTTTACCGGAGATATGGCCCGAATTGATGAAGACGGCTTTATTTATTTGGTTGACAGGAAAAAAGATGTCATTATCACCGGGGGGGAGAATTTATATCCGGTAGAAATTGAAGATTTTCTCCGTGTGCATAACGCTATTAAGGATGTCGCGGTCATCGGATTGCCAGATGAGCGACTGGGTGAGATCGCGGCTGCTATCATAGAACTTAAACCAGGCTGCAGGTGTAATGAAGAAGAAATAAAGTCGTTCTGCGCTCGAATGCCGCGTTATAAACGTCCTCGTAAAATAATATTTGACCAAGTCCCCCGCAATCCCACCGGTAAGATTGAAAAACCACGTTTGAGGGAAAAATACGGTGCTTCAAGTTTAGTGGCTACGCAAACCGAGCGATAATATGATTTCGGCAAAACTGTCATAATAAACGTAATAGGCTCTCACTAGAAACTTCTAGTGAGAGCCTATTATATTTAGTTAGCCAACAATTGTTTATAGCTTGTTGGGCCTTGGTCGTTATCCGTTGACTGGTTTTTCAAATATCTACAACAGGCCTAGTTCTACGGTTAGACATCATCATCTCTATGAGCTTGAGATCTGCGTCAGGTAGCGTGGGCGATACAACTGTTGCTTCACCGGATTTATTAAAAGCGGATATATCAATCTGATCTGGGTACGTTCCTAAATGTTGGATGATCATATCTGGAGCGCCCTTGTTATCAAGTTTGAGTGTGTCATCACTACCTCTAGATACCTCGTTGATTAGTGTCCAGTCAACTTCATCACTTGAGTGAGTATAGGCTGTTCTTTGTGTTAATTCCTCCTGAGCCAATTTCTCTTGTTTAACGGTTAATTTATTTACTGTAATATACTTCCCCTCCAACTACTTCCATTATATCATGGAAGTCCTAACTTGTGTCACTAAAATGTTGTGTCTTCATCTGCATTATCTAAAATGTTGGCTACCTATAGCTTAGAATATAAACTTTTTAAGAAGATAATATACCATATTGTACCATATTTGAGATTTGTGCATATTATGCATTATGTCTCAACAAAGGAGGAAAAACAAAATGGCATTTGGTCATGAAAATTGCGGTTGTGGTTGTGAAGGACACGGAAAAGGTATGAGTACAGGAATCGCTGCAATCGTTGTAATAATTCTTCTTCTGATCGCTATGGGAATAGTATTCTAAATTAAATTTAAAGGAGGAACTTCTTATGTATGGAATGAACCAAGGAATGCATCAAGCATGTTGCCCTCAACCTGTCGCTCCTGTTGCTGCTTATGGCGTAGGCACGGGTGTCGGTGTGGCAGTGATTGCTGTTGCAATTTTGATTCTTATCGCTTTAGGCTTGATCTTTTAGAAAACTTCTTATGCGATGGCTATCACCTGAAAACAGGTGATAGCCTTTAGTTGTGCCCAGGTTCAAATGACTATCGCCATTTTCCGCATGCGCTTGCGACTGTTGATATTGACTCATTCACCATCCGATTTATGATTAGATTTCTAGTGCATTTCAGTAGCTCTGCGATACCGAAATATTCATGTTATAATGAAAGTGCAGTTTAAGTAAGAGTGGGAGGATAATTCGATGGATAATAATGACTGAAGTTTTGCACCCCTCTGAACCCCTGTTTCTCTACTTCCAGGTAGCCTAATGCCATTGTTTCCTTTTGGTTATTACCGGTTAGCTGGCATTTTCAAGGGCATTTAGCTGGTTGTTTAGAAAAGAATTCTCAAATAG
>DASRMG010000010.1:0-2224 GCA_035648035.1 Desulfosporosinus sp.
TCTATTTCTTCTATTTCCACATACTTCTCTCCATAAACTTCTCTATATTGCTCTAACCAATTAACAAAATGCGCACCCCCACCAACATATTTTTTTACCCATCGCTCGCCATGTTCATCTACCTTCTCTAAAACCGAGTCCTCTTGACCCATAACTTCCGGTATTGTTTTTTTCTCCCTCATAATCTTACACACCCACTTGAAATGCTAATGGATTTATCTACTAAAAATATTTGAGACTCAAATACATTTAGCGCGCGTTTTCGAATTTTGTTGTTTCATGCATGCAGCTGATAAGTTTTAAATAGAACTGCAAGATACAACAGTTGAGGAGAATTTTATGGCTCGAAAAAATGAAAATGGGCTAGGAAACATCGGTTTTAGAGTAACCACGCCAATAATGGCTTTGATTGCAATAGTCTTCGGCATATTTGTCATAGCCTTCAAAGATTTGCTTCAATGGATTGTTGGGTTGTACTTCATAATACAAGGTATATTATTCTTAGTAGAATACTTGGAACAGAGAAGAAGGTATAACAAATTAATTCAAGATTAGCGCGCTGTCTTGTCCGATATTAGGTGTCAAAGTAGTTCGTTATGATCCAAGGAATCATAATATTGCAGGTTTATGAGAGTTTGTAGCTACAGGATTACAGTCACACGTAGTTATATTATCGTGCGCGTTAATTCAACTGTAAGAGATGATATTATATGGTACACTGTCATGATATGAAATTAGGTCAAGTTTATTTTTGTGAAGAATGCGGACTCGAACTAAAGGTTGAAAAGAGCTGCACTGTAGACGGTAACCATCCCAAAGGAGTATCTTGTACTGTTTGCACTCATGTCTGCTGCGGCAAAGATATGAAATTAAGAGCATAGTTAAGGGGTGATATTATGTGTGAGGATGTTCCAAAGAAAGATGGCTCTGGAAAAGGTGTGGGGCAACCTGGAAAAGGTTGCGATGGGAATCCGCGAAAGAGAAAAGGAAAGAATCAATAAAGATAGCGTGCCAACTGAGATCTTTGGCGTTTGCTCGCGTTGATCAATTCAGACTTTCTTCTGCAGAACAGAAGAAGAAAAAAAATAACAATTACGCGGTCTATTCCCATTTGTCGTCTGTTTGCTTAAACTGCATTATTTAAGTTGGTTTTTAATAATGGATCGTTCTGATAAATAGCTATGTGACTGTAGCTCCCCAGCAACATAACTTCTTATCGTAAACTCACTATAGTAGTTTGAAGAAGATGAAAATAAATGGCAAATATTTTTGATATCGCTGTTGAGGCCGGGGGCTTCACAACATTTGTAGCCGCAGTACAAGCGGCAGGATTAGTTGAAACATTGAAGCAAAAAGGACCGTTTACAATTTTTGCACCAAATGATGATGCTTTTGCAAAGCTTCCTGCGGGATCAGTTGATGGACTATTGAAAAATAATCCAAATCTTAAGGCTATTCTGATGTACCATATTGTTTTAGGAAAGTTCACGGTTGACGAAATAGGTCAAATGAAGACCATGAAAACTTTCCAAGGCCAAGAGATTAAAATTGACGCCGCCCACTGGTGGACTCGTCACTGGAACCCATTAGTCAATGACGCACACATTATAAACACAGACATTATGACAGACAACGGCATAATACATGTTTTGAACGGAGTGCTTATGCCAAATATGGACCTTACATGTCCTGTATGCGGATTAGGCTTCATAACTATGGACGAAATGAATGCTCATATACAGAAGGGTCACGTAGATGATAAAATCCCAGAACCAATACTACCAGTTGAGGAACCATTGCCGATCTGTGAAGTGATAACAGAACCGATTCCTGTAGCAACGGAAGTAACAGGCATTTTTGAGGTTATAACTGATATTGCCGGTAGGATCCGTTTCCATCTGAAAGCTGCTAACGGACAGATAATTGCTGTAAGCCAATCTTACGGGACAAAAGAGAATGCTCTAAAAGGTATTGCTTCAATAAAGACGAATGCTCCAATAGCTAAGACCGCCGATTTAACACTAGGAGAACCTTTGCCAGAGCACCAAGCTGGAATCTCCCAAGACCCAGTTTTTGAAATTCAATTCAATGCTCCTGACAGATTCCGTTTCCATCTGAAAGCTGCTAACAGACAGATAATTGCTGTAAGCCAATCCTACCTATCTAAACAGGCAGCCGAAAATGGCATAGCATCAGTAAAGACGAATGCTCCAATGGCAAAGAT
>DASRMG010000011.1:0-5214 GCA_035648035.1 Desulfosporosinus sp.
AACGGTCATATGTATAAATCGTCTTCTGAAATAATCCGAATTGAAGGTGCTATACCTCCAATCATTGATTCCGATCTATTTCAAACAGTACAAGGACAACTTGAAAGAAGACGAGCCAGGTGTGGTGAGGGTAAAGCCAAACGCATTTACTTGCTCTCAGGTTTACTCTTCTGTTCGTATTGCGGTTCTGCAATGGTAGGTAATACCCGAAATCCTATCGGCAGAAGCACCACCTACTCTTCCTATCGATGCGGCAGGCGTCAAAAAGGCATTTCATGCCAGTGCAAAGAGATAAAGAAAGAGATGATCGAAAGACACGTCCTATGTGTTCTTTCTGACAATCTCTTTTGTGAACAGAGCACAGCAAAAATTATTACTCTATATACAGAACACCTAAAGATGCAAAATTTCACTTTTCTTTCGAAAAAAAAGAATATTCAAACTCGTTTATCCGTTGTAGAAAAAGAAATCGATAATCTTATCCAAGCACTTGCGTCCGGCGGATCTCCCTCTGTACTCAAACGTATTAATCAACTCGAAGTTGAGCAATCAGATATGAATATCCAATTGCAGAGTGTTTTCGAGGAAGCAAAAACGAGCATATCCGAGAAAGTAATTAGAGAAAAAATCGTACAAGCACGAGAACAGTTGCGGGAAGGTAGTCTCTCCTCAATTAAGCGAATCGTAAATGATTTGGTATCACGAGTAGTAGTCTCAAACGATAGTATCGATATTTTTTTAGCTTTTTGGCGTCAAAAAAGCCTTGTGCCGTCCAAAAGGATCTACTCACAAGGCTCTAATGAATCACGCATGCAATGTCGTGATGTGTATGGCGGAGAAGGAGGAAGTCGAACCCTACTCTTAACCGTTTATATGTGCAATTATTACGAAAAACAGCATATATAGCACGTTTTGCCTCACTTTTTTTTGCGAAACCGTTCAATTAGCATGTTGAACGTCAGTCAAAAACGTCAGTCATAGATATTGTATAGTAGTGGATTTGTTTTGCTGCTGCTCGGCATATGTCTTATTTCTTGTGCCGAGTTTATTTTCATACTTCTTCCTAACACGCGATTGACGTACGTTATAATGTACGTTATAATTTTCAGGAGAGGAGTTGATGTATGTGGATACAATCAATATAACGTCTGCTCGTAAAAACCTGTATCAGATAATTAAGGCAGCCAACAAAACACATATTCCTGTATTAATAACAGGAAAGGAAGGCGATGCAGTTTTAATATCGAGTGAAGACTGGAAGGCAATGGAAGAGACAATGTATTTAAATTCTGTTCCGGGACTGGCAGACAGCATTCTTGCGGCGGAAGCAGAACCCAAAGAGACACGCGTAAACGCAGACACTGTGGATTGGGAACATGTATAGTGTTGAACTTTCCAGACAATCCCAAAAGGATTTAGTTAATCTGAAGCAAGCGGGTTTATTAATGGCTGCCAGGGAACTGGTTGAAATCATTAAGGAAAACCCCTTTCAGACCCCACCACCTTATGAGAAACTGGTCGGAAACCTGGCAGGAAAATACAGTAGGCGAATTAACATTAAACACCGTCTGGTATATTCCGTACTTGAAGAAGAAAAAACAATAATCATTCTTCGAATGTGGTCACATTATGAGTAAACAATATATTGGAAGTCTTCCGCTTCCAATATGACTTTCTGCTCTGCAGCAATATGCCCATGAGCGTCCAATGCATTTTATTTTGAACAGTCTTAAAGAAAAGGACTGATGTGTCTGCATTGGGGGCAGGCCAAAACATAATGAAAAAGCAATGAAATGGAGACATTCAAGCTGCCACTATTTAGAGGAAAAATGGCAGCATATAGAAAGCGGTCTGCACTACAAATCCCAACCGCTGTTCTGACATTTTATACGTGTCCGGTAATTTTATTAATTCGCATATACTGACAATATTTACGGCAATAACTTTTTTTAAGACTCCTTCTATTAATCGGTCAGTGGTTCGCCATCCGGTATATATTATAGACATCCTCATCTGCAAGAAGCTTGAATCCGCCAATTTTGAGGCTTCCATATGATACACTACGTTCAGCAAGGCTGCGGAGTGTTTCATCACTTTGCACACCAATACCCAACTCAGAAAAACAGGTAGGCATGTCCAATGATTTAAAGTAAGTAAGTGTTGTTTCGATTGCCATTAAGGCAGTTTCTTCATCACTGGTTTTCATAATTCCCCAAACCTTCTCTGCAAATTGCACGAAGCGCTCTGTTTTTTGCTGGTAACAATACTTTGCCCATGACCCCCAAACTGCGGAAAGACTTGCCCCGTGTGCAATATCAAATTTGGCGCTCAATTCATGTCCGAGTTTATGTGGGGCAAAATCTTTCACCGCACCCAGCCCGGTCAGTCCATTGTGCGAAATACTGCCGCACCACATTAGTTCGCTCATTGCCTGATAATTATTCTTATCTTTCATCGCAATCGTGCCATTTTTGATTGTGACACGAAGAACTGCTTCGGCAATCTCATCTGTTATCTCATTCCCTTCGGTGGTCGTAAAATATCGGTCAAGTGTATGCATCATTATATCGACAATTCCGCACGCAACTTGATAATACGGCAGTGTATAGGTCAATTCCGGGTTCATAACCGCAAATTTCGGACGGTTAAACGCACAGGAAAGTCCGATTTTTGAATGGGTTTCATCGTTGGTCAGCACAGCAGAATCACTAGTTTCGCTGCCGGCAGCTGAGATTGTGAGGACAACACCAACCGGGAGACTCTTTTCAACTACCTTTTCACCCGTCCAGTAGGACCAGATATTCGTATCGGGATTTGCTGTACCATGTGCTATTGCTTTTGCAGAATCAATAACACTGCCGCCTCCGATTGCCAATATGAGATCAGCCCCAAATTCTATTGCCTTTTCTATCCCGCTTTGTACAAAGGATAATCGGGGATTCGGTTGTACGCCACCAAGGGATTCAACTATAATACCTGCAACTGTTAACGATTTTTCAATCCTTTTTAGAAGACCACTCTTAACTGCACTCCCGCCTCCATAAACAATGAGGACGCGTGAACCGCCATAATCTTTCACTTTTTGCGCAGTTTGAAGTTCAGAATCTTTTCCGAATACCACTTCAGTGGGTGAGTGAAAAGTAAAATTTTGCATATCAGCTATCTCCTTAGGAATTATCCATTTTTTTAGTTGAAAAGAATACGAAGCTCATACCTTTTTATATAGTCTGCAGGGAAAACAATTACAGCATCTTTTCTCGCCAATTCCGACTTCAAAGAAAAGACTATGACTTATGGGACCATGCAGTTATATATCCCTTTGTCACTCTTAACTTTATGTCCATTATATGATAGCACTTCAACCAAGGGAAGGAACTATATTGATCGAGATAAGGCAAGACAGGAGATCTTTAAATACATTAAACTCTACTACAATCCAAAAAGACTCCACTCAAAGCTCGGTTACACGAGCCCATACAACTATAAGTGCAAAGCTTTTCGAAAAGACTTAACTTTTTATCCAGTTTAGGTTGACCTTTCCAAGCGGACCTCCTGTCCTAGTGTCCAGGATTTTGTCCATAATTACGAAAATCCGCAATCAGGGCACATTATGCCTCGTTATTCAGCATACAGGGTCAATTAACTTGTCGAGCGTCAGTCATAAATATCGAATAGTAGTGGTCTTTTCTGACTCACTTGAATCCTTGTAGCTCATCAAAATACGGATTTTTAACATTTGGAATCAGTTATCTTTACTTGCTCCAACTTCAAGGTAGTTTTCTCTTATATCTATAAAATTCACAGCACAAACGATGTACTTACGCTTCCATTTAATCTTGTTCTTCCCTCTCTTAATTTCCCGGTATGGTGGAACCACAATTCGCGCCTTTGATATTTTCGTTTGAGTTGACTCAAAATGGTAAGCTATTCGTCTATAAACCGGATATACCTACTGTTTTAGAACTTTGAAACACACAAAACCATCTTGCGATCCTATCATCATTCTATTTAATTGAATCTGACAATATTGCCCCTTAGAGGGTGAGTATGTTACTTCATCTGTTTTATCATTACAACTGCTTGTAATAATTAAAATATACTCTTATTTCCATTCAAATTGGCAGAATTAATCGACCCTCACACTATTGGTCAATTTCGGCTAAAAACACCCTCAAAATCATCCAAAATTGCATATTCCTTCAATAATAAAAACCCCAAGACGACTGGTATCAGCACGTCTTGAGGTTTCTGGCGGAGAAGGAGGGAGTCGAACCCTCGCACGGGTTACCCCGTCTAAAGCTTTAGCAAAGCCTCCCCTTGAGCCACTTGGGTACTTCTCCAAATGTCTGATATTGGCTCTATGTGTGGTGCATAGTTGGCGGAGAGAGTGGGATTCGAACCCACGGAAGACTCACATCTTCGCCAGTTTTCAAGACTGGTGCCTTAAACCAACTCGACCATCTCTCCACAAACAACTGCCAATTCCCGGCGAGTTACACCTAAACTGACAGAGTTGCGCTTGACTATTCTACTAAGAATCCACCGGATTGTCAATCTTAGTCTCATATTTGATTCTGACAAAAAGATAATCTGTTTTCTGCGCTATTATTATGATTTTGGATCAGAAATGATTACCGCTTCTCCCCCATTTCATTGTTTTTTCGTTTCATCAGCAGACTATTCATCTATGATATATGATACATAAATTAAACATCTAACTTTCTAATTAGCGATTATCTATCTCTCTGAAGTTAATTTGTATTTTACCTTAAAATTCATATAGGCTGTTAAATCAGCATTTGTAACATTGTTACACGACATTCCGGAGTCTATAATTACTATTTCTTCAATCAAATTATTTGATTTGAAAAAATTCAGCGGATAATAACAGTTCTAGCAGCCAGATTATCAGTCAGTATTAATCATATATCAAATGTTGCAATGGTTTGTTTTCGATTCTACTTTCAAATTCTAATATACATTATTAATCGATTTTTTTGCTTTACTTTGCACTGCTCAAAATTTACAAATAGAAAGTTAATCAATTATGCATTTTGAAGAAACATGTATAGTATGCTTCAAGAAACAAATAATACATGAAACAATCCTTGGTCTTTTTTCTGCATTTTTCCAAAGCTTAACAGACAAATTGATAATTCAAAAAGAAGAGACTGTTCCTTATCATCCGACGTAGGAACAGTCTCTTGTTTATTA
>DASRMG010000012.1:0-6769 GCA_035648035.1 Desulfosporosinus sp.
AGAAGAAAAAGGTGGCTCTCGTGGCCGTCATGCACAAACTTCTCCACTACATCTTTGCTGTTCTTCGTGACCAAAAGCCCTTTGAATTTAGGAAACCTGAAGATCATCAATCTTGGAGAGAAAATAAGGTTCAACCTGCAGTAGCTTAAGGCTTCGACCAATCGGTAGATTTAGTCATTGTTCGGATTTTTCAATGGCTTATTTGCTATAACCTTTTTTCTGAAACCAAAATCATGCAATTATGCATACAAACTATTGACTTTAATTAGCTGGTCTAATTGTGTTCTTTATCTCAAATATTCGTCATCCCGCGTTATCCAACGTGGCCGCATCCGTTCACCACACATTATCCAATGTGACGAATGCGTTTTTCCTTGACTGAATACCGATTTTTCGTCTTTAAATCACAACCACGCCAATTGCGCGGCCACCCTTGGGGCTTGCTGTAACCATATATTCAACGGTCATTCCTTCGCGTAAATCTTTGAATTCAGGGCTTATTACACCATTGGAGTGAAAGAAAACGTCTTCCTCACCGTCATCCTGTTTGATGAATCCATAAAGACCGTTTGTTTTGATCATTTTAATAGTTCCGCTCTTGGTTTCCATTATTTTTAGTCCTCCTCCAGCTAATTACCGTTATATCGTGGACACTGGGAACAATCCTCAGACTGTTCATATTTCCCTCGTTTCCACACTACAAACATGCAGTAACAATCCGAGAGATTACATAGAATTCTAGGTGTAGTATGGTTTTTACTCTCCACATAGGCCCTGCTACAAATTAGCATTTTTAATAGTCCTCCTTTTTCCGCTTCCACCTGAAATACTTAAAGCATTCTGGTTCTCTTGCTTCTTCAACATGGCCGATATCGTCATCCATGGTCATTGGGAGAATGTCCCCTCGATCCGTGAGTGCCAGGCATAAAACCTTCACTTTTTCATTTTCAAAGCCAAGGCCCATATCGTAAACCGCATATAGATTATCTGGTGCGGGCAGTATCTGAATGATTTTACCTTTTTGTCTCATAGGTGGTACTTTGATCAATGCTTTTCGCCTCCAGTGATTCTTAATCTTTAAAAGGATACCCCGGAGGTGAAACCGGGGTATTAAAAATGAAAGGTTGGGAAATGAAAAAGAAACAAATTTACTTCCTGTTGATATCAGCCTTAAGAAGTAAAATATTAAATTGATTAAGTAGTTTGAAGATATTTTCTTTTCCGGTTGCCTTGAAATCTTCTGCCATTTCCTCAAGGTTAACGCTTAAGTTTCTGATATCTTCGGATGAAAGATTTTCGATTGATATTTTGGCAAGCACCGCTTTGCCGTCTTTATTTGCTCTGTAATCATCAATGTACTTTTCCAGAGCATACCTAGCAATACTTGAAGCCGTGACGTTAGCCTCTGGGGTATCTGTTTGAATCTCGTTTACAATGTTTCCAAGTGTTTGCGCTTGCTCATCTGTCATTCTTGCTTTAAAAAAATTATCCTTACCAGACATTTAATAGCCCCCCCTCAATGTTTGTACCCTAAATGTACCACGTCGGGGTACATTTAGGGTACAATAAAAAAAAGCACCCCTTAGAGGTGCTTTTCACTTATTTTTTCATAGCGTGGACATTCGGTGTAATCACTGGACTGTACGTATTTACCCTTTTCCCACTTTGCATAAATACAGTAGCATTCACTGAGATCACAAAGCAATTTAGGGATAATGTGACTAGCGTTTTCTTTTCCGTGATAGGTCCTAGCACATATTAACATTTGTGTTTTCCTCCTTATTTCCTAAAGCAATTGATTTAATTTAGGTAAAAGCAATTTTGCTTTGGCTTACTCATAGCAATGGTCATACCTCGTCTTGTCCTTGTTTCCTTTGCTTGCTGCTGATACTGGTGCTATTTTTATAAAATCCTCATAACGTTTCTGCGGTCCTAAGAATGTTGAACCTTGCAATATGAATTGCTGTTCCTTTCCCTTCATTGCTGCAGCGTAATTCTTGGAGGCGGTTATCAGGTCGTCGATGCTTACTCCATTTTTAATTAATGTTTTCCAACATTTAAGGGCTGATGTCTTGGTTAACTTCTTCGGATACTGTTCCCAAAACTCTTCAAAATGATCTATGACTATATTTTCTTTTCCTTCTTTTCCTTCTTCTCCTTCTTTACTTTCTTTATTAGTGGTTATCCGCTGGTTAGCTGATGGTTGTCTGCTGGTTACTCGCTGGTTGTCCTGCTGGTTGACAATGCCCTGAAACCCTTCTGATTTATGGGTTTCCTGCTGGTTGTCCTGCTGGTTGAATTTTTCGTAGTTTACTACTTTATATATACTAAGCTTGGTCAACCTGCTGGTTACTTTTATCATTCCTTCCCTTTGCATCTTTGTCATTAAAGTTCTAAGTTTTTGTTCACTTATTCCTAATCTCTTGCACCAACTTATTCTACCGAATATAAATTCGCCATAATTAAGGGTGTAAATAATCCCCTGATAGGTGTCGGTTTTCGGTTCCTCAATATATCTGGCATTTGACAACATTTCAAACCACACCTTGAAGTGATCAGGGTCCCTATATATCCAGTGGTTCTTAATATCGCGATATATCTTTACAAAACCTACGGCAGCCATGTTATCACCTGCTTTATTCCTCTTTTGTTACCTCGCTGTCCTAAGTGTTTATTTTTCGAACTATGCCGTAGGGTTGTTTGACTTCCTCGGTTATCGGAGGGGTTTTAAGAAATCTATCCAAGAGATCTAAATCGATTAAATATCTATTACCTGCCTTATGGCACTTAAGTTCTCCTGACTTAACCAGCCTTCTGAGCCACCACTCGCTGAAACATGTACCCGGGTCCTGTTCTTTTATTGATTGAATGGCTTGTTTGATTGTTCTCATTCTAGGCATCTATTCAACCACCTTACTATCAATGATTTCAAAAAGCTCCTCGAAAGGAACCCCCAAAGCATTTGCAATTTTAACCGCATTGGCCGGCCTTGTCGTATTAGTTCCGCTCTCGAGTCTTGAAATTACTAAGTAATGAACACCTGACTTTTCTGAAAGAGATTTAAAAGTATTGCCTTGTTTTATCCTTAATTCGCAAAGTCTATCTTTGTTTACTCTCAACGTTTTCATTGAAATACACCCCCCTTTTGTTCTTCGAACATGTTCATGTATTAATTCTACTCTTCATATTCGTTCTTTGTCAATAGTTTTATTTGCATTTGCGTTCATACCATATTATAATGAACACAAATGAAGATATAGAGAGGTGGTCCCACCTATGCCAGAAGAAAAAATTATATTTAAGCGATTTAAAGAGCTTAGAGAAGATAGGGGATTAATTCAATCACAATTGGCAGAGCATCTAGGTATTGGACGTGCATCTGTTAGTAATTATGAAAATGGCGATCGTTTTCCTGACGCCAAGGCATTAATTAAATATGCTGACTTCTTTGGTGTGACTATTGATTACCTGTTGGAGCGAAGTGAGTTCAAAAAATTTGAACAAGAATATAATTATTTTAGAAATCGATTAGGAGCAGGTCCACAAGCAGGACCTTACTCAGCTTTCGTGAATCCTACCAAAAAAACAATCGACCTCAATGACCTTAATTACTTAATGGTTTCGATTGACGAAAACTATTCATCAATTATTACCGAAATAATAACTGGAAATGAAGAATTTCGTATGGCTTCGCTAATATCTCTAGAAAAGCTTCTCAAAGTGTTAGTATTCACAGTGGATTTTTTTAAAGACGAAGAAGATATTCGCGCTTACGATGATAATACGCTTCGTTACATTGAATTCCTTAAGAGGTTTATCGGTTTCCCCGATCTCTCAAACTTAGATTTCGATTATATTAAATCATCCAATGAAGAGAAAATCAGAGGTTGCGCTACATGCTTTAATGAATTCATTACACTTTTTGTTTGTTCAATTATTGATTTCAAAAAAAGTAGAAGAGCAGAAACGCCCAGAAATGGATTAAAAAATGCTGTGATAGACAAGATCCTGGAGAAATTAATATAGACTATTATTATTGACGGAGGTCTAAGACCATGGCATCAATCAAAAAACGCGGTGAACATTCATATCTAATAACCGTTAGTTGTGGATACGATAGCCAAAATAAAAAGTTAACAGAGACTAAGACTATTTCCCTGGACCCCAGCCTCACTCCAAAACAAGCTGAAAAAGAGATCCAAAAGCAAGCGGCATTGTTTGGGCGGGAAGTAGAGAATGGGACTTACCTGGACGGATCTAAGTTAACCTTTGCTGAGTTCACTGAACGATGGCTTAAAGGCTACGCAGAAGTAGAATTAGCGCGTAAGACATTGCATCGGTACAAAGATATGCTTAATTCAAGAATCCTTCCAGCGTTGGGTCATATTAAACTGCAGAAACTACAACCGACCCACCTTCGCCAGTTTTATAACAACTTAGGAGAGAATGGCATCAGGCGCGACGTGAAGTATTCTGTTAAACCTGAATTCAACGAATTAATGAAGCAGAAGAAATTAAAACTAATAGATCTGAGTAGAATGTCTGGTATATCAGCTGGTACGATCAGCAGAGCACGATCTGGGAGCACCATCACCCTTAAAACAGCAGAGGCCTTAAGTAAGGCCCTGGAGGTGAAACTAGAAGCACTTTTCTCACTTCAAGAATCCGGACCACTCTCTGACCAAAGCGTTAAGCACCATCACAGACTTATTAGTGCGATCTTAACATATGCTGTGCAAGATCAATGTCTTATTAGTAATCCGGCTTTTCGTATGAAATCTCCAAAAGTTGACAAGAAAGAAGCTGCTCATTTCGAGGAAGACATGGCAGAGTACATGCTCTCATTACTCGATGAAGAACCGCTCAAGTATAAAACAATGGTATATGTAGCCTTTTACTCTGGTAGCCGCCTCGGGGAAGTATCCGGCCTTGAATGGTCAGACGTTGACTTTGAAAATAACTATTTACGAGTCTGCCGTGCATCCCAGTATCTACCCGGCGAAGGTATTTTTACGAAAGATCCTAAAAACGAAAGTATTAAAAGGGTTATTGCAATGCCGGGCTTAGTCATGAGCCTCTTGAAACAATATAAGGTATGGCAGAATGGAGAACGCCTCCAATGCGGCGATCTTTGGGAGGACAATGACCGTCTATTTACTAAATGGGATGGTAAACCAATTTTCCCCACAACTCCCTCAACTTGGTTCCTCGCATTTAGAAGAAAGCATAACCTACCAGACGTAAAGTTTCACGGGCTTCGTCACACCAATGCCTCTCTGCTTATTGCTCAGGACGTGGATGTACAAACAGTCGCCACAAGGCTGGGGCACACTAAAGCAACGACCACTATGAGCATATATAGCCATTTTCTAAAAAAGCCAGATCTACAAGCGGCCGAAAAACTTCAAAATCTTTTCAAGAAGAATCCAATTGATAAACCGGTAGAGGCATAAAATAGTAAAGTAGCGCAACTGTCAATTTGATAGTCGCGCTGCTTTAATCGTGAGTTCCATTTAGGAGACTTCAAGAGCAACTTAGAAAATTTCGATGTCGCGCAAAATGTCGATTTAAAAGTAATCATCAAAATGATGAACAGTTTAAACGAATGCCTCAATAAATTGTCTACTATTTGTCTACTAACGATACGAAAAGTAGACAAATAACACGATAAGTTAATATATACCAATATGGACATGTCCTTTAATACCAACGGTTTCAGCATTTTACAACAAGTTAAAACATAAGGAGTTACGCACTCCAAAACCGCTGATGGGAGTTCGACTCTCTCATCCCCTGCCACAAAGAAATGTAGACACCGCAAGGGTTTGCGGTGTCTTTTATTTTGCCCTGCTAGCTGTAAAATGATCAATTGGCTACTATTTGGCTACTAACGTTAAAAAAGGATACTACAAAGCACGATAAATAAGCTATAAAACAGTCATTCCGGCATTCGTGATCTGTTATATTGATGGCATTCTCGAACTCCTCAGCTAGTTACCTCTAAATTATTCCACATTTTCGCGTCATTTCCTCCCAAATTAACAGATATAGTTCAAATTTATACTAAAATTACCAAACCGTTCAAAACGATCTGGTAATTCGCATCCATCCCATATTAGTCCCCATGTGTCTAGCTCACAGTAATTGGCACCTTGGCTTTTATGGTATTAAAAATAGGAGTATATAAATCAATGTCCTGAGCTGGCGTGTGTAACGAAACGATTAAAGAATATCTAACTTTTTTATCCCAACGTGCTAGCCATTTCCTTTCTTTCCACCATCCAGCGGTTGGATAAATCCCCACCAAATTACTTATAGCAAGTTGGGCAGCGGTACCTTCCCAAACATCTGAGTGAATTGATTCCAAATGTCTGTTGTTTGTTCCGATCATCCATTGCACACTGCCTCCGCCACTTTCATAACCGGCATCTTCCCTCTCCACAGCATAATTTATTCGTGCAAGAAATGCTTCTCTCGTATCCGTCCCGTTTACTTCCAACCTCAAAGCACTTGAAGCGTATCTGTATCTGTCTTTCCATCCAACTTCTCCTGGGCTGGGTTCAATGAAATATGATAAGGTTATTTTCATTCTCACTTGAGCTTCTCCCAATTCAAGCAATAAGTCTTTAGCTCATTTTGAGCACCCTTGAACAAGGAAATAGGAATTATGAATGACTCATTTTTTCAATGTTCATTCGCTGTTATCGTAGGGATTTACCCGAAGAAGATCAAAGAGTTGTTGAGCCTGTCCATTCTGCTGCATTTGCTT
>DASRMG010000013.1:0-5815 GCA_035648035.1 Desulfosporosinus sp.
AGGATAACCGCGGGCCTAGCTTGGTTAGCGGGTTAAGCAAAGCCAGTGAGAATTACATCGGCCCGCTAACATAGCGGACATAAGCTTTGACATGCACCCCGCCTTCGAGCACTTTTTTCTGGCGCAGGCTTTGTCCGGCTCCGAGGTACGAAGTCCGGCAAACCAAGACAGAAAACAAGTGCTGGGAAGCGGATGTGGACAGGATAAGCTATTTACGGAGTAGGCTGGCTCGGGAGCGCAACGAGGTACGGGTGAACATCTTGATCCAGCCGCCCGGAGTAAATGACCTAAGCAAAGACCGGCAACCGCGCGCTAAGCGAGGGCCGGCTTCCCGAGGCTACGAGGAGAGACTGCCGGAGCGCGTGCTGCCAGGACCACAAATGCAGGCTCAGCTCACGGGAGCTGCCCGGCTAGGGCAGATCACGCGAGCGGCAGGGGCAGGATGAGAATGTCCGAGCGGAGTGAGCGGTTCCCGCGGAGCGGGCCCCAGCTGCTATAGCAACAAAAAGAGCGGCTTTGAAGCGGCCGCTCAATAAGATAATTATAGAGATTAAATGATTTTCTGCTTTTTGAATGTGTTTATTCAATGGCTTTAAAATCTTTCGTGGGTGTTATGACTGACGCGGGATGGAAAATGCGCACGGGCTTCAGCCCGCAGGCCTATCCTCTAGAATAGAGATAATCTACCGCTCGTAAGATGGCAAATTATCCTACGTATGTAAAATCCAATGGAAAGTACGCCAGGCATTTCTCCCCTCATTATAAGCATCCAACCCGTTCAATCGGATCCTTTTTGCCTGTGCTTTTATAGTACCATTAGGAAAGGAGTCTTTTAGTAGAGTGAATCCTTTCTGAGTTTACGTAACTCCTTGGATTAAGTAATTTACTTTTCCTGTTACATTACTATTGTATAAACAATACACCCCTGATAGTTCCAACCATTGTAAATGCTGTCGTCTACTAAAAGAATCTCCAAGAATTTGCTTTTCCCCAAGACATGTCCAAAATACTCTAAGTCGATTTTCTGCAAGGAACTTGAGTAACATGTCTTTTCTAATTAATAAGCAAGAAGGCTTCTCCGTCTGTACTGAAATATCAAAGCAAACAGTCTTCCCCTTTTCATCAAGCCATTCACCAATATTTTTTGAATATTGAAGTTTCATGCCGGAATAAATATACTCACTAGGAGCAAGATATGACGGCTGTTCTTCATCATCTGCTTCGGATTCCCATCTATGCCCCTCACTTGTAGGGTGTACATCGGCAATTACTTCGCCGCTTATACCTCTTCTATTTCTGTATACTTTTTTCCAGTTGTGTTCACCATAGACTGGACTATTAAATGCACAATACGCGGGTGACCAGTAGAACTCACGACTAAATACCTGGTATTGTTCATGCCCTTCAGGAAACCATCTTCCCATAAAGTGTTGATCTTTTAACCAATGCAATAATTCTTCCATTTCCTCTTCTTTCACTAAATAGCTTCTTATTTGATACCAAAGTCGTTTATGTGGAGACTCATTTTTATCTCGCCCAATAGGTACAGGTTCTTCCCAGAAAGGATGATTCTCCAATACCAACCATTCATCCTTATTAATATCGGTTACAGTTATAAGCGATTGTGGGTCAGGAAGATTTTCGGATTTTATCAGCCAATCTTCATTTGACTCGGCCCAATCAGCATAGTCCAAATTTTTGTTAAAATTCTCCTGAAGGAATTGTATCTTTGATTGGCAGCATACAACAGTTGGATCTATATTTCTAACAAATGGTTCCCAAGGCCCTTGATACCACTTATAGTTCTTTTTTTCCTCTCCATAAGAATCATCATCCATCTGGTAATTATCAGAAAGACGGGCCAAAACCTCATATAATGCCAGCCATTGATACTTTTTGCCAATTCTCTCGGTTTTGTTTCGATATCTGTCTCCCCTGCTGGCATGTCGGTCAATACGACCGTGCTTTTCTACGTCATATCCACATTTTTCAAAAATTAACTGACAAGCATAATTACTTAAATCATTTGGATCAAAATCATCCCAATTCCTTACTGCACTCTCAAATATATACCGACCAAAGTCGCCGTATCCTCCAACTCCCCGTCCATATTCTGTTACCATTGAACTTAATATTTCATTTTGTCCCCAATAATAATCTTTGAAATTTTCTGCAGAGTAATCAAATTGATAAGAATCTATCTCTTCATTCGTCGGAAATTCTGACGGAAAATGACTTTTATATGGTGGCCGAATTATCTCTATACCTTCAAGGTTTATTTGACCCTTATATTGCGCATATTCAACAATATTCCTTGCATAGTCTCTCACTAATATATTTGGATAGACTTCTTCTTTACTGAAAAAATTCTCGACGATATAGCAAGAAAGTTTCTCTAAACCATTCAGATTATCTGATCGTAAAACAGCACCATAAGCAGCAGCGTAGACACGCTCTGATACATAAGGATCATTAACTTCTTCAAATGCGTTTAACAGATTAGTTATTGTTGGTAAATTATTCTCCAGCAATATAACCAATGCTTTAGTCGCCGAATCGCGGAATAGAATATTCGTACTGGTCAAAAGCCAAGCAAGAGCCTTAGCTGCCAATAAACGCGAATCTTCAGATAAGTATGATTTCTCATCCTCTGATTTTGTCCAATTAATAAGCCTATTCATTGCAGTTCCTTCACGGTTTTGATCATGAAGATAAAAAGTCCAAATGCTGTCTCTTTGCGCAAGAGTAAACTGCATTAAAAAATGATGTAGACTGTCCGCATTGTAAAGATGCTTCGGATCAGTAGAAACAGAATATACCATTTGAAAAAACAAATTAGATGTATGCTTATTGTGAAGAATATATCTATTAACATATTCCTTTGTGCTTTCTTTTATGGTTTCCGTCTTTCTCCAGATTAAGCTATTTATGAACGATTCTATAACAGAGCCAAAAGCTTTTTGTCGCTCATCAAGTAATTCATAAAGTTCTTTCCCTGTTCTTTCCGGTATCTGAATTGATAAAGCTTCCAATATTCCTTGCTTAAGATGTGAGTTATCTATATAACTAGCCAGTTGTCCATTGTTCTGAAAAATTATTTCATGATTATCACTGTCAAGATGGACGTCCAGCAAATAGGAAGTCGTAAGGTGATCTTCAAATCGCTCATAAACCAAATATATATATTCTTCATATCTTCTATCTTTAATCCATAATAGATTCTTGGATAATACGCCTTCTGATATAAGGGCATCAAGAAAACGACGTTTATTACTATACCTGGATAAAATCCTATCGGCAATATCAAAGGCTTCCTCGTATGTAACGAAATCAAGGTCATTCTTCAACTTATATTCAATTAATCCATCTATAACCTTTCTGACAATTTTACGGTCTGGTGGATAATCGAAAAAAGAGGGTTTTGAAAGCTTATTATCAATGCTTTCAATGAAGAAATCTATAATACTGCTAATACCTCCATACCCTTTCGGGATCTTAGTCAGCCCTGATCGGTGTAATCCCTCGCAAAATAATATAAGAAACAAAGGATTACTAAATTCGGGATGAAGTAATGGAACACTCGGCTGTTCAATACCGTATTGCGCAAAGAAAAAACTAGACGCATAATATTCAACGCCTTCAAAACCTAAATGATTGAGCCTGATAATTTTATTGTCAGAAATAAGGTCATCGGGTATAAGCAATCTATCATATGATGAACGGATGCTAAGGACTAGTCCAAGCCAAGGATACTTTTTAAATTCATTAATAAAGCCTCTTATGTATTCAGGCCAGAAATACTTACCTCTACCTTCGTTGATTGCATCAATAATGAACAGGATTCTTTCTCCTTGTGCTTCTGCTTTTGCATCTAAAGCTCCTAACAGTTCACTCTCACTACATTGAACCCTGAGTAAATTGTGAAGAATCTGTGTCCAAGGCGATTCCTCAGAAGAAAAATGTTGCCCTAAAACGAGTATACAGGACTTATTTTCCTTTCTCTTTTTTAAAGTTATGTCAGCTAACAAATGTGATTTACCAATGCCAGCCGGTCCAGAAAGTAAGGCAATTGGGTAATTAGCTAATTCTATTGATGTCCCTTGGATAAAGGCAGAGAATTCATTTAATGCACTCCAGAGCTTATTTATTGCGTGCTTAGTATAATCATTGGAATCTTTGCTTTCATCTTTGATGGCATCTATATGTCTCTCGCATTGGGAAAGAACATTTTCAATTGTACTTATGCTTTTTTCTAATGCCGGTATATCGATTTGGACAATTCCTTTTTTCTGCGATAACAAATATCCGAATTCCAGGTTATCTTTAGCATCTTTAATTTTGTTTACTTCATCAGCGATTGACAAGTAAGATAATCGATCTAAGGCTTTATTAATCATTAAAAGCAATTCATGAAATTTATCCTTAATATATCCACGGAAGGAATTATTTCTACTCATAAAGTCGAAAGCCTTTGCAATTTCCAACTCGATATTTAGTTCAGGAGTATAGCGTTTTCCCAGGTTATTTATGCTACTCTCAACGTGAGTTATGAACCATTCATCGGAAAATTCTTCTTGAGAAAACCAGAACAGTGTCCTACCTGCATTCTTTTCGTGGGATAGTCTGTGAATGAGTTCGGAACTCCCCCAGTATTCAAAGCTAATTTGTCTTCCTTTTTCTTGAGCATATTCAGTCCATTCCCTGACTTTTTCATTCCATCGATCCATAAACCACATTTCGGTATCCCGTCTGGGATCCTGTCTATCCAAAGGAATACAAATATAGTATTTTTTAAGATTCGGATGCGTTCTTAGGGCAGTTTTAAATGATTCTTTTATTTGATTCCACTGAGAACTACCTATTGAAGAAAAATATTTTGCTTGCCATCCATACTCGTCTCCATTATTTAAGACGCTATAGGCTTCAACTCCACCATCTGGAGCTGCAATACGATAGAAATCTTCCTTGCCGACAATCTCTTCTTCTCTAGCCAGTTGGCAAACTAATTCTTCAAAGGCATTATTCTGCGAATTATTAAATGATCTTATGGTATTCCAATCAATAGCCATATAATTCTCCCCATCAGACTTACTTTTTACCTTTGCTTCTAAAAAAATGACGCAGATAATAAAACTTGTAATTCTATTATTTTCGAGCTTAAGAATATATAAAAAGGATAGTTAGCTATTAATATAGTGATACTTGCGCTCAACTTCTAATTATTAGTCTAATGGGTATATTGGATTTTGCGGATGCGAAGCTCATTTGCCAGCTACAATAACTCCTATATTCGTGAATCCATGTAGTTATATGGCGTTGTTTGGTCCTAGATTATAGCTTAATACTCTTAAGCTTTTCTAACCAATCCTGTATATCGATGTTTTGGGATAAAACTCCACTTGTATATTGATGCTCACTAATACAAGACAAATGATTATTTACATATAGGTATTCCTCTATGTATTTGATTAGATTAACCAATTTATCTCTTGGTTCAGGGAAACTATCTGGGTGTGTTAAATGATTCTTCCGGATTTTATCTTTAGGTCTATCTGTACATTTGCCATGAGCATAAAGGTTTCTAAATTCGACTAGATTGTTGATTGCTTCATAAGGTTTTGTTCCCTTAAAAGGTCGTTTTCTCAAAACTCGATGTGCAACTTCTACTTTCTTTACCAAATTCAATGTTTCAATCGCATCGGTTGTTTCTTCACCAATATTGAAATAGCAGAACATATTTACTCTTGATTCAAGTGCAATGCAGCACATCAAAATAGCTGTGTCAATCAAAGAACTTAATTTGGACTCTAACAGG
>DASRMG010000014.1:0-14947 GCA_035648035.1 Desulfosporosinus sp.
TGTAATTATACCACAAATGCACTTGTAACCCCCGTTAAATCAGGGTTTCAAGTGCATTTGTATAAGAAGAAGTCGTAGGCTATTTAATATGCCTACGACTTCTCAAGATGCTTATAAGGCACTTTTTCAGTGGCCTCGTTAATAGAGGACTATTTGTAGAAAATATATCTCTTGATAAGCAGAAATCAATTGAAGAAGCTTCCACAGCTTTTATCACAGGGCTTTTAGCTGTCGATAGTTATTTGGAAAAAATGGATCTCAGTATAAAGTTAAAATAATATTTTTGGGATGGATAGAATGAAAGTGTTAGAAATGATCAAGAACGTAAGAAGAAGGGGTATAAGGACAAAGAATAAAGTGCTGATCGCAGTGTTTGTCATTCTTGCAATGATCACTAATATAGGTGGATTATACGTAGGGAATATGTATTACCAGGAGGTTTGCAGGTTGAATATTAATCCAGCAACGACCGGTCTGGAATATTATAAACCCAGCTTTGATTATAAGCGATTCACACAACTGGAATCCTTTAATGTGTCGATTGATTCAAGCTTTGGTTATAAGCTCTCAGGTACCTATATCTTTAATCCCAAACCTACCAACAATACAGTCATTCTAGTTCATGGCATAGGCGGTGACCGATGGGAGTCTATGAAATATTCAGATATGTATCTTGATTTGGGCTTTAATGTATTGGCCTATGATTCGAGATATCATGGTATCAGTGGAGGCCAGGACATAACGCTTGGATTTTTTGAAAAGACAGACCTTGATAACGTCGTTAAATGGGTTAAATGGGTTAATCCAAAGGCTGTTATAGGGGTTCATGGAGAATCTTTGGGGGCTGTTACGTCACTACTTCAAGCAAAATTAGATCAAAGTAAAAGAAATGTAAACTTCTATGTGGTAGATTGCCCTTACTCCGATTTGCGGGAATTAATGAGGGTAAAACTCTCGAGTGATTTAAACCCCAATTTTCAATTTGCCGCAGGCGTTATATTATTCTATGCAAATATTATTGCTGTCAAAAATTCGAACTTCTCATTGTATGCAGTCTCACCGCTCACTGCAATAGGCGATATAAAAACGCCCATCATGTTTATTCATGGTAGTAGTGATACTTTTATACCAGCGTCCATGTCATTAGAATTATACTTGAGGAAGAAAGACCCAAAGGATATATATATATCGCCTGGCGCAGAACATGCTATGTCTTATCTTACAAATAAGAAAGAATACACCGCTAAAGTGACTCAATTTCTCACTGATAATAAGATGCTCAAGAACTGATTAAAGAAAAAATTCAAAGAAACTGACAGCCTCTCTGCCTATCACAACATAAGGCAGAGGGGCTGTTGTTGATGATTTATAAGTTTGTGAAATTGTTTTAAATAATTGTGAATCACTGTATACAAATTCTGGATCTATAGTATAATAACTATAGTGCATTACAACGCTAATGTACTAACCTTGAAGATATCCGGAGGTGATGATTGTGATCCTGAATGTCGATAGTATGAAGCCCATCTACATCCAGATTGCTGAATGGCTTGAGGGAGAAATACTTTCTGAAAACATCAAAGATGAGGAACGTATTTATTCGCAGTATCAGCTTGCAGAGATGTTTACGATCAACCCCGCTACAGCGGCTAAAGGGCTGAACATTTTAGCAGACGAAGCCATTGTTTATAAAAAACGGGGGCTCGGGATGTTTGTCTCCCCAAATGCTAAGAAGTTCATTCTAACTAAGCGTAGAAGTAAGGGTTTAAGGCAAATGGTCAAAGAGTTAGTCATGGAAGCAAACCGGCTAGAGGTAAGTCAGAGTGAGTTGGATAGGATGATCCAACAAGTAAGAAAAGAAAGCGGGCAGGATGAGTTATGAGTGTGATTCAATGCGTTGACCTGACAAAAGCGTACGGTAAGCTGAAGGCAATTGATCACTTAACCTTTGATATAGACGAGAACAAAATTACCGGTCTCATTGGAAGAAACGGTTCAGGAAAAACAACGTTGTTAAAGATGATTTCTGGGTACTTAATACCTACAAAGGGCGAGCTCAAAGTTTTCTCAAAAAAACCCTTTAATAGTTTAGAGGTTTCTGCCAATTCAATCTTAATCGATGACACCATGACCTTCTCAGATTCTCTCACGCTCGTCGATATCTTAAAAGAAATGGCTCCCTTTTATGCGAATTGGAACAGCGGCCTTGCCCTTGGACTCTTTGATTATTATTCCTTTAATCCGAAACAAGCGCACAGTAATCTGTCAAAAGGTTCTAAAAGTACTTTTAATAGTATTCTAGGAATCGCCTCACGCTGCCCTCTGACTATTTTTGATGAGCCGACAATTGGTATGGATTCTGCCGTTAGAAAGGACTTCTACCGGGCGTTGCTTAAAGATTATCTTGAATACCCCCGAACCATCATCCTCTCAAGTCATATGTTAAGTGAACTTGAGGGCATATTAGAGGATATTCTTTTAATTAATGAAGGAACCAAGCGGTTACACCTTCCAGCCCTTGAATTAAAGGAATTAGCAGTTGGCCTTAGAGGAAATGCCGAAGTGGTGCTAAGTTTTGTAGAAGGCAAGGAAATTATCTACCAAGAAAATTTTGCTCAAGGCAGTTTGTACGTTGTTATCAGAAGAGGGTTAATACAACAACATATAGACCAAATAAAACAAAGTGGCGTTGAGGTATCCCCAGTTTCAACCGACGATCTGTGTGTCTATCTAACGTCAAAAACTAAAGGAGGGATTGATGATGTCTTCAAAAGAAGTTAGTTTGCTGTCAATTTCCTTCAAGCAATATTATTACAAGCTTAAAGCTCATACAGACTTGCTTAATAGGCTTCTTCTCACGCAGGTTTTCGCGCTAATTTTCTCTTTACTTGGAACAGGTGGTACGGGCACTTCAGGACAGTTATCTGTTACTTTCAAAACTTATTCGGCAAATATAGTGATAGTGTTTTCTATTCTTTGGATCATCATTGTCGCAGTCTTGCTAACCACAAGGCCCTATAAACAATTAGAGACGCCACTTGTAGGAAACAGGCTCACAGGCAACCTTTCAGACTTCGGATTTTTGATGACGGCCAGTGTTTTTGCGGGTATAACATCAACATTTGGAGGGGTACTTCTAAGAAATGTCATGTATTTCATCTCTGATCGATCGACAATGGCTGTAGACGGGTTTTACCTAACCTTTACTGATCTTATGTATGGGATGGTTGTAGCAATATTAGTCCTTGTCTTAGTTTCGTTGATTTTTTACTTTTTAGGGTTATTGGTGCAAGCCAATAAGGTTTTTGCAATACTCATTCCGGTCGTGATCCTTGGAACCTTGAGAGTCTATACCCATTTAGGGCAGTCTGTCTTGGAGTTTTATATGGTTAACGTTTCGTTGCCCTTGTTTGCGCTGAAAGTTATAATTACCGCAATGATTCTATTTGGAATTAGTATGCTGGTTTCTAACAGAATGGAGGTGAACCAATGAATCTATCAGGCATGAGCTTTATCTTACTTCCACTCATGATATTCATCATTGTCATAGTCATTAGGGACATCGTGCCGTTTCTAAGAACCAGAATGAGCGGTTTGTTAACTTGGAAAAGGAGTTTTATCTGCGCGGGTCTATATGTGGGGATTTTAGTATTGATGGTTCCAATGTTATATGTTCTACCGAATGAAGGATTTATTAAGGTCAGTACCAATAGCAATCAAGCTAACACGCTATACCAGAACGTTTTGAATGATTTGTTTAATCCCGATGATAATTTCCCTTTAGATTTTTATCAGCAGGAAGGACTCTATAAAAATAGTAGCAAAACCTTTAAAGCAGAGACCAACAAATTAGCATTCAATTCAGATCCAAATACTAACTTACCTCGCATTTTCGTCGAACGAAAGGCGGTTGATGACGGTGAAATCAACGTATCTACTTATGCCGGAACCCAATCTGTGGGCGGTATTGATATCACAAAGCTCATTGTACCTCCCGCGATGTCATTCAATAAAGGAACGTTGTCTTTTCCGTCAAATAATCAGCAGGTGTTGAATTTGAAGAAATTCAATCCTGACTTTACTGTGGATCAATTCAAAAACGGAATTTCGGAAAGTATGAACAGTTCATCATGGCATTTTGGATTTGGGCAGGTTATCTATATTCGTGTTCCAAAAAGCTTGGAAATAGATACAGGCGCATATAGTCATCAAATTCAAATGATTAGCGGCAAGCAGGTGTCTGAATAGCCTCGAAGGGCTAATAATAATACTGTGACAACGCTATTTCGTATATAATACAGGTAGTCGAAATCATTTTAGAGACAAGATTTGGAGGGACGTATGTTTCAAAAGGATTACATCATGAGGATGATCGAACAATTTACCACGGCACTAGCAACAATTATTGGGTTAAAGTCGGCTAATAAGATTGAGGAGCAAGAACTGGTCGTAAATGAGGCCTTGTACGATTTTACAGGGTTGAGTGAATCGGCCATAAAAACTCTGTCTTATAAAGATTTAATTAGCTTAGTAAGTGGCTTCAAAGAAATCAACCCCGTCAAGTGCTATATTATGGCGGAATTGATGAAAGAAAAAGCGGATGTTTTTCAACGTTTGGGCGAGACAGTTCAGGCCTATAACTTATATCTCAAAAGTTTTAATATTTATGTCGAGGTGCTGTTATTAGATCAGAGTTCTGAATTAGACCCCAACTTAATTACGATTGATCAAATCATCGACAAAATAAAGCAATGTCCCTTTCCCGAAGAGACTCAGAAATTGCTTTTTCATTACTATGAACGAATTATGAACTATGATAAGGCAGAAGACGTACTGTTTGAATGGATCGATCAAAGCGAAAACAACAAAGTTATGCAATCAGAAGGAATAGCTTTTTACGAAAGGCTTCTGAAAATAAAGCCTGAAGAACTTGAAAAAGGGAATTTGCCAATCGATGAAGTACACGATGGCCTTGAAAAGCTTCAAGGATGGAAGACGTAGCTTCGTCCACCACGGAAGACTCCTGAAACGAAACAAGGGAACCGCTGGCCATGAAGGCCGTGACGGTTCCCTTTATTCGTTGAAAAACTGTTATTCGGTCTTATCGCCCTACAAAATCTTGAGCAAACATTTTCCCATATTTCGCACTAGCAGTCATTCCTATCCCAATATAATTGAACGATGCTTTGAGGATATTCGCTTTGTGTCCAGGACTGTTCATAAGGGCTGCATGTGCTTTATCGACGGAAGAGTTGCCTGCGATGTTCTCACCTGCAGAAGTATAACTAATTCCGAATTTCTTCATCATCTCAAAAGGAGAACCATAGGTTGGTGAAGTATGGTCAAAGTAAGCTTTTGCCACCATATCATCTGATTTTGCTTGCGCCATAGTCTGAAGTTTAGAATCTATTTTAAGGGGACCTACCCCTGCTCTTGATCGTTCTTGGTTAATTAGGTCTAGCATATGCTGTTGATCAGCGTTGAGTTGGGGTTGTGAAGGGGCAGTACTGCGTGACGCTGTGGCGGTGGGTGCTGGAGTCGGTTTGGGAGTCGGTTTCGGAGCAGGTTTGGGAGTTGGCGTTGGAGCCGGACTTGGAACCGCAGCTGGAGTTGGGCTTGGCGTTGGGGCCGGCGTTGGAATCGCTGCTGGAGTTGGAGTCGACTCCGATGCTGGAGCAGGAACTGAATCGGGAGAAGTTGCCAAACCTGGATCTAACTCAGAGGTGGGTGTTGGAGCCGGAATGGATTGAGCGGTGGAGGTAAGAGATGATGGAGTGATATAATCAACAATTTCATCTTTGTACAACAAAGAACTTATCGTAATAACTGCGACACAAGAGATCAGAGTCATCAATTTATATTGTTTCATTTTTTACACCCCTTTGCATATAGATTTGTTTGAGTTTGAGTCTATATAATGTAAGGTAGCCGTCTACACCTAATTGTGATAAAATTCACGAAACTGAATATAATCCTATCTTTTGCATCATAAGACAACTTGCCAATATAATCAAGTTAACAACATACTCAAAGAGGCCTGATGCTTCTGATTAAGCCTAGTTTTTGCGGGGAGCATCAACGGGTTAGAGATGATTAGGAAAACAAATACCTGCAAAATATTGGATAAATAAACGTCTGATAGCTTAGCGTGGGTTATTGAAGTAACTAAAAAATCGACAGAACCAAAAGGAGCCAAAGCAAGAAGGCTTTCTCCTTTTGGTGAGTGCACGTCAAAGGTGTATAATTGAAATACTGACAATTTCGAAGAATGTGGGAGGCTCAGAGAATGACTTCAGATCAAAAATGCCGGGAAGGTCTGCTCACATCCAAGACCGTGACCCTTCCTCGTTTAAACCGCTTAAGTCCATCCTTGGAAGGTACAGCCTTGAAGATCATGGAGGAGTCAGGCGAGTTAGCGCAAGCCATAGGTAAATTCAGGGGGCTCAGCGGCGAACAACAACGCTTGGAAGAAGAAGAAGCCATGCAGCTGGTCGCCCGAGAATTGGTTGACGTCGCTCAGACGGCAGTTACAATGATGTTTGTGCTAGAAGAGCAATACGGCATAGATTTGGATGTGATTTTAAAGGAACATATCACAAAATTGCGAGATAAGGGATATTGTGATTAGTCTATCGTCCAATAAAATCTTGAGCAAACATTTGTCCATATTTCGGACTAGCAGTCACTCCAATCCCAATATAATTGAACGATGCTTTGAGGATATTCGCTTTGTGTCTAGGACTGTTCATTAAGGCTGCATGTGCTTTATCCACGGAAGAGTTTCCCGCGATGTTCTCACCCGCAGAGGTATAACTGATTCCGAATTTTTTCATCATCTCAAAAGGAGATCCATAACTCGGTGAAGTATGGCTGAAATAAGATTTTGCAACCATCTCATCTGATTTTACTTGGGCCATCTTTTGTAGCTGAGCATCTACTTTAAGGGCACCCACCCCAGCTTTTGAACGTTCTTGGTTAATCAGGTCTAGCATATGTTGTTGATCAGCAGTGAGTTCGACTTGCGAAGGAGCTGGAGTGGGTGCCGGTGTGGGTGGATAGTACGGTTTAACAATATTCCCGGAAATTGAGCCCACGACATTATTTTCTAAATGAACAACCCACCATCCTCCGAGTTTACCGATACAATCAACAATCTGACCTTTGTACACTAACCCAACCTTCCTAAAACTAGTTGATGGGCCGCACCTCACGTTTGCTGATGTGGTAGTAATAGAAAGTTGTGCAGGTACATTTGTACGACTGAATTGGGTTTGAGCGTTGACAAGAACGGGTGAACTTGCCATAATAAGCAGAGTCCCAAGGATAATCTTCAAGATTGATTTGTAAAGTTTCATTAGTTTTCTCCTCTTCATGTAGATTTGAGTTTGAGTTACTAGTTTGTGGAATTTCCTTGAAATTAATCACGTTAAATTAAGGATAATTCAAGGTCAGTAGCTTTAATATTCCTGAGTCCTACTAATATATATTAAATCTAAAGAGTGCTTTTAAGTGCTAGTTAGCAATATAACATAAGAGGATGACCCTAAAATACACGGTATGAGATGGAAGTGAGTGACTATGGCCTATTTGACGTTGATGATTGCGCTAGGCATTGTATTTTTATTTAGTTATTGGTCAGTAAACCGGCGACTCAAGTTACAGAAACGTGAGAAGCCAAAAGTAGCCAAAACTTATCCAATTTCAAAAGTAAAGAGACAGACTAATTTACGGAGGGTTAAATAATGAAGTTCTGGATCGGCGGTGCAGTCAGAAGCTGATCCGGAGCATAACGATGATTTGTCGTGGACAGACGGATACATCTATAATATGATAAAGAGAAATAAGTTAATTAAATTAATTAACTTATTTCTCTTTTTTTTTGGGAGGGGCTACAATGACAGAGTCAACCCAATATGCCTAACGGTGGGTGTACGTTTTGTAATCACATGAATCTTTACGCTACATATATGAATTGAACGGTTGGGAATTAGACACTCTTTTTGACCAGGAGAGTCAGGTGTTAGGGTACATAAGTACAAGAATGACTGGGGCTGGTTTGACACCAACGTTTTACAAGAGCGACAGCGGGGATGGAGCCCGCGAAATATTAGGGAGGTAGAAGACAATGGCGGTTTTAGTAACAGGGGGAGCAGGGTATATTGGTAGTCATACCGTGGCAGAATTTATGGCCCAAGGTGAAGAGGTCATCGTATTAGATAACCTACAAAAAGGACATCGTGACGCCGTGCTAGCAAAGACTTTCTATCAAGGAGATATCCGTGATGAAAAGCTATTGGACAGAGTGTTTTCGAACCACGACATTGAAGCGGTGGTGCATTTCGCCGCTGATTCCTTAGTCGGGGAAAGTGTTCAAATACCCCTTCAATATTACGATAATAATCTTATTACTGCTCAAAGATTGCTGGTGGGTATGGAGAAACATGGCGTGAAAAAGATCGTATTCTCTTCGACGGCTGCAACTTATGGAGAACCTAAGAGCATTCCAATCCTGGAAACAGATCCGAAGGAGCCGACCAATCCCTACGGAGAAACGAAGCTTGCCATAGAAAACATGTTGAAATGGTGTGGACAAGCCTATGGGATGTCTTCAGTAGCCCTACGCTATTTTAATGCCGCAGGAGCCCATATCGAGGGGCATATTGGAGAAGACCATCGCCCAGAGAGTCATCTGATTCCCATCATCTTGCAAGTAGCCTTAGGACAACGGAAATCTCTGTCGATTTTTGGAGATGACTATCCTACACCTGACGGGACTTGTGTTCGAGACTACATTCATGTCACCGATCTGGCGATGGCACATTGGCTTGCGTTGGAGAAACTGAGGAAAACACAAAAAAGCTCTGTCTACAATCTCGGCAATGGAGAAGGATTTTCTGTCCTGCAAGTTGTCCAAAAAGCGAGAGAGGTGACCGGGCACGCCATCCCAATTCAACGCGTTCCCCGGCGAGCCGGTGATCCTGCCGTCTTAATTGCTTCTTCTGAAAAGGCGCTCGCAGAGTTAGGTTGGAAACCTCAATTCAATCGCTTGGAGCAGATTCTAAAAACAGCTTGGGACTGGCAGCGGCTTCATCCACATGGGTTTATTAAGTGATGACGGTACTTGAGAAGATCCAGAAGATAAGGCTTTTCCCAGGGCGAAGGACATAGATGGCGTACCTTCGTCCTGATATCCTAATCAGATAAAATTAATCTATGAATTCACACAAGGGGAGTGAAAACGTGGGTGAACTAATTCCAGTGGGGAGTTTTCAGGGCATGAAATCCCTGAATAAATCGGCAATTCTTAACGTGGTTAGACAGCATGGCCTCATTTCGAGAGCAGAGATCGCTAAATTAACCAAGCTAACTCCCCCCACAGTCACCAATCTTGTGGGAGAATTGATTGACATAAAATTGGTGGTAGAAACAAATCTGGGTGAGTCTACAGGTGGTAGAAAACCGATTCTGCTCAGTATTAACTCAACTGCTTTCTATGTCGTTGGCGTTTATGCTGGACCGAAGAAAGTAAAGGGAGTGGCCGCCACACTAGACGGAAACGTGATGACCCAAATAGAGACAACCTATGCTGAGAATTCGACGGGTGAACAGTTTTTACAAACACTGGAAGATGTGGTCAGTAAAGTCATCAAGGCTATCAAAGAAAATAATACGAAGAAAGAGGCCATTTTAGGTATTGGCGTGGGTGTGCAGGGGCTTGTTGACTCTGAACAAGGTGTTTTAATCTTTGCGCCTCATCTTAATTTGCGTGACATCCCTATTAAAGCCTACCTAAAGGGGAAGTTCGATTTACCCGTTGAAGTGGAAAGTGATATACGAGCTCAGGCTGTAGGGGAAGGTTGGTCTGGTCAAGGAAAAGACGTTCCTAATTTTATCTTGTTCCGGGTTGGAATAGGCGTTGGAGCAGGTATTATCTTAAATCATGAGTTGTATCCTGGAACGTCCTATTCAGCCGGCGAAATTGGACATACAGTCATAGATATCAACGGACTCAAATGCAGCTGTGGAAATTACGGCTGTCTAGAAACCTTGGTAGGAAACATGGCACTTGCTAGGAGAGTTCAGCAAGCCATTCGCTTAGGAAAGAAGTCAATCCTCGAGGACATGGTGCAGGGAAACCTGGAATTAATTGATGGGAAAATGCTTTTCTTGGCAGCCATGAAAAATGATCAAGTCGCAATGGATGTGTTAGAAGACACTGGTCGTTATCTGGGGATTGGGATTGCTAATCTGATCAATACGCTCAATCCCTCTCTCATTATATTAAGCGGAGGAGTTTTCGAAGCGGCTGATTTTATCATGGGTTCCTTAAGAATGACGGTTGAAAAACGAGCACTGGCCAAACCTGCCCAGGCAGTCTCTATCGCCATCTCGAAATTAGGGGAAAATGCTATTGCTATTGGGGCGTTTACTCTGTTATTAAAGAAAATTTTTACCCCTAAAGGCCTGGGCGATGGGGTCTTCGAACAATAGACAATAAACAATAAGTTTGTTTAAAAATATTACAGTGGATTTGCGAAGAAGTCTCAAATAGATGAGATCATGACTTATATTACTTCATAACAGCTATTGAGCGAAAAAGAATAGTTTAGTATATAATATACCTGCGTTACTAAACATGGACGTACTTTTTACGTCCATGTTTGAGTTATATTAGGAGGGACTAATATGTCCGGAAATCCGCAAAGCCCAAAAATAAAAATTGTTAAAAATGGCCCGTATCTAGTGTTGGGTAATATACCAATGTCCAAGCAAACCATTATAGTTGATGAACAAGGACATGCTGTCAAATGGGAAGAGGACGCTTGTTTTCACGTAAAAGAGCAGTATTCGCTTTGCAGCTGTGGGGAATCGTCGAACAGCCCATATTGCGACGGAACCCACCAAAAGATTGGATATGATGGCACAGAAACAGCTAGTCAAGGAGACTTTCTAGAAAATCCTGAAATCATTACGGGCCCAGATCTTATTCTAACAGATGCGCAGAAACTGTGCGCTCTGGCCCGCTTTTGTCATCGAAAAGAAGGAGGCGTTTGGGATCTTACTGAAGAGTCCGATAACCCGGAATACCGTGCAAGCGCAATCCAGGGTGCTTGGGATTGTCCAGCTGGCAGATTAATTGCTTGGGATAAAAAGACAGGGAAGGCTTTAGAACCACCCTATGAGCCTTCAATAGGGATCATCGAGGATCCTGACAAAAAGGTCAGCGGGCCAATATGGGTAAGAGGTGGTATTCCCATCGAGTCGTGTGACGGTTCTGCCTACGCGGTCAGGAATCAGGTCACGCTCTGCAGATGTGGAAAATCACGCAACAAACCATTCTGCGATGCATCGCATGTTTCAAAAGGGTATAAGGCTAAAATTAAGGACTAGCTCACTCAGATGATCTTTAATACGATGCTTACATTTTTACCTTTTTGTAAATGCTATTATTATGTTTTTGAGATAAAGGAGGATTAACAATCATCGAAGGTCTGTTCGGGAGTATCCTTAGGGTTTTCATTGCTTTATTGTTAGTATTAGTCAATGGTTTTTTTGTAGCGGCTGAATTTTCAATGGTTAAAGTTCGTAAGACACGTTTGGCGGAACTTGCGGAGAATGGTTCACGGAAAGCAAAAACAGCGCTTGATGTTGCATCACAACTTGATGTTTACCTCTCCGTCTGTCAGTTTGGTATTACCCTTGCTTCCTTGGGTTTAGGTTGGCTAGGAGAACCAGCCATTGCGACCATCATCCAACCGTTGTTTGTCGGTTTTGGTGGGTGGAGTCTGATCTATACTCATACCGTTGCTTCAGCCATAGCCTTCTTCATTATCTCGATCTTACACATTGTTCTGGGAGAACTTGTGCCTAAATCGATTGCAATCCAGAAGGCCGAAAGCGCTGCGCTCGCTACCGCGGGATTTTTAAAGGCTTTTTACTTTATATTTTATCCTGTCATCTGGGCACTCAATCATGTAGCTATCTTGATATTGCGCATCATGAGAATTCAACCGGCCAATGAAGCTGATTTATCACATAGTGAAGAAGAACTTCGAATGTTGGTGGATGCCAGTCAAAGGCATGGGTATCTAGATACAATGGAAGGTAAACTCTTGGATAATGTCTTTGAATTCTCGGACCGCATTGCTAGTGAGGTGATGATTCCGCGCCAAGATATGGTGTGCCTTTTCATACAGGATACGTTTGAGGAGATTCTTGAGGTATTGAAAAAATACGGACATACACGTTATTTGTTGTGTGACGATGATAGAGACAACGTTGTGGGGTTAGTCCATATGCGGGACATCATTCGGTTACAGGAACAGCCTGGGGAGAAATATATTACTGATATTAAGCGAGATATCCTGGCAGTTCCTGAGGGAATGCCTATTTCTCATCTTGTACAGAGAATGCGAAGCCAACGAACCCATATGGCGGTGATTGTCGACGAATTCGGCGGATCAGCAGGGCTGGTCACCCTTGAGGATATGCTTGAAGAATTGGTGGGGGAAATCTTTGATGAGTTTGAGTCTGAACAGCCCGAAATTCAGAAAATATCTGAAAATGAATATATACTAAATGGACGAGTTTTACTGGAAGAAGTCTCAGAAATGTTGAAGATTCAACTACATGAAGATACAGTTTCTACAATAGGCGGCTATGTATTTTCACGGATCGGTCGAAAGCCCGTTAAGGGGGATGTTGTTTATTCCGATGGGTTTAACTTTGAAGTTTTGGAGGTTCTAGGGTTTAGAATTACTAAGGTTAAGGTCATTGAAAAGTCTCTCGAAAGTAAAATTCGTGAAGTTAACGACGTAAATGAAGAATAGCGAGCGCATTAGAATAGGAAAGGAATGGATGAGAATATGGCTTATAAAGAGTCTCAACTTGCTACCTTTGCTGGAGGTTGCTTCTGGTGCATGGTGAAACCGTTCGAGGAAACACCAGGTATTATAAAAGTAGTGTCTGGTTATACGGGGGGGACTTTGGTCCATCCAACCTACGAAGATGTCTGCACTAAGGCGACGGGGCATTATGAGGCCGTCCAGATCACATTCGATCCGGTACTATTCCCGTATAAGAAAATACTGGAGATTTATTGGGAGCAGATCGACCCGACAAACACTGAGGGGCAGTTTTGTGATAAAGGACAGCCCTATCACACAGCAATCTTTTATCACAATGAGGACCAGCATCGAGAGGCGTTAGAGTCCAAGAGGGTTCTTGAGGAAAGTGGAAGATTTGATCATCCAATTGTGACTGGAATCATTCCAGCTGCAACGTTCTATCCGGCAGAAGACTATCATCAGGACTATCATTCCAAAAACCCCTTAAGATACAGTGCATATCGTCAAGGATCAGGCAGGGACGCTTTTCTAAAAGAGCACTGGAATCAACAGAAAGAACATAAATTATTAAAGGCCAAGCTCACTACGCTCCAATATGAAGTAACTCAAAATAAGGGTACCGAACCTGCCTTCCAAAATGAATACTGGGATAATAACAAAGTCGGTATTTACGTTGACCTAATATCTGGTGAGCCTCTTTTCAGTTCTGAAGATAAATTTGATTCAGGTTGTGGGTGGCCCAGCTTTTCTAAACCGCTTCAGCCAGAGGTGGTTAAAGATAAGCAGGATTCGAGTCATTTTATGCACCGGACGGAAGTGGTAAGCACGAAGTCAGAAGCACATCTGGGCCATGTTTTTAACGACGGCCCCACACCTACAGGCTTACGATATTGCATCAATTCCGCTGCAGTGCGTTTCATTCCTCAAGAGGAACTTGAAAATGAGGGTTACTCGGCCAATGCGGGTAGTTTGTTTAATAAGAAATAGAGAAGGGCTGTCCTTAAATGACGTCTAAGGACGCTCATTTAAAGGCAGCTCCTTTTCATATTGAGTCTAGAATAAGAGTATAAAACCAACAGAAATATTAGCTCATATCGACTCTGTATTCAGGGCGGATACATGAGCTAATATAGCTAATGTTTGCGTTGGAAATTATTGCTGCGTTTGGGTAGTAACGAATCCTAAACATACCTTTGTCAGAAGACTATAGATACCATGTCATCGGAAGGCACGGTTTATGAATTTCACAATTAGTTAGTGGCGCACTTTATTTGACGATCGCATAAGTGAATTCGACATTTGGGGATAGATAGCTTGTGAAAGTAAATATTACCACTTGACATATATTGCTGGACATTGTACTATTATGTTCAAGCAATAAACTGAAAATATAATTTTTTCAGGCAAGTGCGTAAAACAACTTACCTAATGAATTGTAATGCTTTTATTTGTTATAAATAATCAAGAGGGGAGTGTGCAACTAGTATGAATCGAACACAAGTTTTACTAAAAGAGCGCGAAAGAGTGTTTACTAATTTAGCTGAAAATCAAGAGAACCGTGCGAAATGGTTAACTGCACTAATGGACATTGATGATGAGATGGAAGAAATGGCAGATAATAAGCTCAAAAAAAACTAGCTAGATCACTTCGCGAGGCAAAACTCACGATCAAGGTTAAGAATACAAAATTATAGTTCTTAGTCTGGAAAATGAGACTGTAGAAAAAGAGTTTTAACAGGACATTCATCCCTTCAGGGAGAATGTCCTGTTAATATATGAGCGTGTTATACCAATATCTTTGCATGGGCCTCACGTTACTTGAAGACCCAAGTAAGTAAAAAAGAAACATTAAGTGAATCACTTAACTTCACATAATCTGCATGTCTAACCCATAATTCTTCGTAAATAAAATCCAGAAATTACTCTTGCAATCTCAAATATAGAAGTATAATAAAAAAATGGTGAATTGAAAAGTTAACTTCCACTTTGTAAGACTAACTTCCACCAGTGATAATGACTTAATAAAGCTGTGTATATAATAGTTGTTTATCCTCATAGTTTTGGAGTAGATTGTTTGCTTCTGACTAGAAAATATTAGT
>DASRMG010000015.1:0-10223 GCA_035648035.1 Desulfosporosinus sp.
CTGTTTTAGTTACATTAGGGGCTGAGGTAGGGGCTACTACAGGGGCAACCGTCTCTTTAACCATCAAATACTGCCCAGAAACCCACCCAGTTTTTCCGTTGTATACTACGTTGTACCAATTACTCCCATTTTTAGAGAGAACGTTTACCTGGCTATTCTTAGGTATCGAGGATAGTACCGTTGCCGATGTTGTCGCTGACTGCCGAAGATTAAGCGACGGATTAGCCGTTGCAGTTCCAAGGGTAGCTGCTTGCACAATGTCAGGTACTGCCAGCGTGAACATGACAAGAGCAACTGATGTAAGAATTTTTTTCATGATGTCACCTATCACCTATCTTTTTCTTTACGACTCGAGGAATACATTATTTATCAAGAACTTGCTACTCATAACATTGAGGATATGACCTCTTTGCATTTACATCCAGATTTCTGTTTCCATTTAAACCCCGGTATTAGCGATCACTCCCCCCTGTAGATTGAATAAAAAGTGCCTGTCTATGATAATAGCTACGTCCTTTTTCTAAATTCAACAATTAAATCTAAAAACCTTCCCAATAAGTAAATTTTCGTTCGTGAATATATTTACAAAGTTGCACACTAGTAAAGGCCTTCGCGTTAACCTGCGAAGACCCTAGTTTCTTACGTATTTGACAAATTGAAAGAAATACAATGACCGATCACCGCCCAATTCTCCGATACACTAAATTCATCGCCTGATCAAACTCTCCCATTCTGAGGAGCTTAGCCATTGCTGCGAAAGCAACAGCCCCAAGCGCTGTTCCAGTCACCAAGATGATCAACGATGCCAACATCTGTGTGCCAATGAGAGGCGTCATAAACTCACTAAATACCCAGATGACGCCCGCCATAAAAAACGCAGCGACTAAGGTTTTTAAACCTGTCGTGAAAATTGCCCAACCGTCCATTTGCCCTAACCGCCGACGCAACATATAAAAGAGCATAATCATGTTCACGAAAGCAGCGATGGTGGTGGCAAAGGCCAGCCCCCCGACTTCAAGCGGTCCCACCAACAGGGTCATGGAAATAACATTAATCACCATGGCAATAATCCCTAAGGTCACCGGTGTCCAAGTATCCTGCAGGGCATAAAAAGCCCGCGGTAGAATCTGAATCACAGACTGTGCAGAAATTCCGACGGCAAAGAAAAGTAACGGGAACGCCGTCGTATAAGTGTCCTGTGCGGTGAAGTGCCCATGTTGAAACAAGACGCGAATTAAGGGAAAGCGCAAAACAATCATTCCTGCTGAAATAGGCACGGTAATAAAAATAACCATGCGAACCGCCTGAGAGACTGTATAGCGAAGTTTATCCCATTGTTTTAAAGCGGCTTGTTCCGTCATTGTCGGGAAGGTGGCCACTGCAATGGCGATCGCAAAAATGCCCACCGGCAACTGGAAAAGTCGATAAGACCACAAGAACGCAGTAATACTACCAGGAAACAGTTGGGACCCAAAGTTTGCGTTGACCGCCACCTGAATTTGGTTCAGAGAATAACTGATAATAATAGGCACGGCGAGTGCGCCGATTCGACGGACCCCAGGATCGTGCCAGTTGATGATCGGATAATAGCGCATCCCGACCTTCCGGAGTGAAGGGATTTGGACGGCGAAACTTACCACGGCGCCCACAACGACCCCTACCGCAAATCCAGAAATGCTATTGGGATCAGCAGGGTTTGCAAGAATCGTCCCAAATAAGATAATACAAGCGTTATAAAGAACCGCCCCCAAGGCAGAGGGCCAGAAAATTTTGTAAGAATTCAAAACACCCATCGTTAACCCACTTAGGGCCATAAACAACGGCTGCAGGAGAAGAATTCGCGTTAAATGAATGGCAAGTACCCTATATTCAGGATCGAGCCCTGGAACGACCAGACGGATAAACTGGGGGGTAAAAAAGAGTCCCACCAACGTTAACACCCCAAGTGTCAGCAAAATCAAGTTCACAACGGAGCTAGCAACCTTCCAAGCTTCACTCTCCTTCTCTTCGGCAATATATCGAGAGAAGACAGGAATAAAAGCAGCACTTAAAACTCCGCCCACTAACAGCCAATATAATAAATCCGGAAGAATAAACGAGGCGGAATAGGCATCCGTCGCACCGCCTTGTCCATAGAAATTCGCCATTAATGATTCGCGCAAAAAACCTAAAATACGCGAAACCAATTGGGCACCCATTAAAAATCCGGCAGCTTTCATGAGCGTATGGTTGGTTGATGACATATAGCGCTAACCCCTTCTCCACATGGTCCTAATCTACCATAAAGATTATAGCATTTTTTAAGAAATTTATCACTGAGGGGCATGATAAGTTCCTGGTTCTTGGTTCTTGTTTTAGGTGATCGAAGGTTGTAGGGTACGCTTGGAAAGGGACTGAAGTCGTACAAAGGCTATCACCTTTTCACAGTGATAACCCTTGAATCTATGTATGTATCAGGCAGTTCCGGTCAACGTAAAAAAGCTTAGTCGCTCTTTACGCTGAGAAACTTGCTCTGGTATGATCCTCTTATTTAACTTGTTTCAAATAATCCGTTAAAATCTCCGCCACCGCTTCTGATGCGCCATTAGATTCTTCTAAAGTATTGAACTGGGATCCAAATTCTAACAACAACCCACCGTCAGATAAGTGTTCGTTATACCGCGCATCTTCTGCATAACTAATGTTCGGCATAAACAGCCCCGGATATTTCGTCTCCGCTAAGGCCATGAGTTTCTTGGCTAAAGCATCATTCGTTTGCCAATGTGGATTCTTCTTTCCGATGACGATCATGACCCTACTCACCGTTTTCCCCTTCACCGTGGCCGTTCTCTTAGCAACCCCAGCAGGGAACCCATCGCGATGAACGTCAATTAATAGTTTCATATTAGGATAATCTTTCGTCATCTGGGTTGCCGTGGTGATAGAATATGAATACGCTTTCATGAATTCCACTGAATCATGTATTTGCTTTGAGTTAACTGCTCCGATTCCATTTTTCTCAAGCGCTTCCTTCAGTGTATCCGCTACTGTCACCACATCTCCATTTTCTCCAAAGCGATGTTCGGGCCCACCATCTCCGGCATAACTTTCATTATTGTGGGTATTATAGATTCCCACAATGATCCCTTCTGCCCCTGGAGTCACCGGTGCTGCAGGAATATCAGTCGTTTTTGGAGTTTCGATGGGTTCGAGAATAGGTCCTTCAAACTCTGGGTCATTGGGGTTATAAGCCCAACCTAACCAAACTGGGCCTTGTACCGGTGGAGAAAAATAGCCCAGGAAAAATGTTCGGGGATCAGAAATATTGACACCCGTTAATAAGAACATACCAATGGCCGCCCCTTGATTCCTTTTCAGGTCCAACAGAGGCCGCTGTGGCTGAGAATAACCCGGAACCCCTTCTAATAAAATAGCTTGAAACGGGAATGACTGCTGGTTTAAGAATCCCACCAATTGACCCGAACTCCCGCTTCTGAGGGCAAAAACAAAACCCCATATAACGAGGAAACTCACGAACCCTAAAAGTAATACACGCGTCCATTCTCTAACTTTCCGAAGCCGGAAGTTTTTTTTTGGACGTCGATAATAAAAGTCATCACGTAACAAAGGACTTGCCCCCCCTTCCTCTTATTGAAGAATTATGTGGGACAAGTCCAAGGTAGAACATTTTAAAAGAGATTATTTGTTGAGACTAACGAAGCGTCGTCGGAACAAAACTATCAACAATCCCAATCACTAATGAGGCCAGTAATGCTCCAATGATAGAAACACTAATGTAACTTGGAATGATAAACTGACTGAAATAAATGACGACAGCGGCTGTGAAAAATCCTACTGCCCCACGTCCAGTGCGTGAAATTTTGTCACCGAATACTTTTTCAGCAGCATAACCTATAATAGCAATCACCGCTGCTGCAATCAACGCTCCGGTAAAACCAGCTACTCGAAGTCCCGGTACAAGCCAACTAACCAATAGTAACACCACTGCTGAAACAACAAACCGTACAATCATTCCTAACATCATTTGTAACCTCCTATCATTTTGTTTCATTTGAGTTTTGATCCTAAAGTGTTTTATTTAAGTTCCAGTTTAGTCTGTCCTACTAAAGCAATATTTATTAAAATATTATTTTTCTATTGTTTTCCTTGATAAATATCTATCGCAATGTTAGAATGTAGTTTGTGTAACAAGCAACGAGTATCATTAACCAAAGGGGGTGACTATAAGTGCCAAACATTAAATCAGCCATCAAAAGAGTTGAGTTGGGTAAAGCTCGCGAGATTAAGAATGCTGCTGCGAAATCTTTCTTAAGAACGACCATTCGTCGTTTCGAAGAATCAATCACAACGGATTCGGAAACTGCTGCACTCGCTTTGAAAAAGGCGACTGTTGCTTTGGATAGAGCCTCCTCCAAGGGTTTGATTCATAAAAACCTGTCAGCTCGCAAAAAATCCCGTCTGACAAGTCGATTCGCTAAGGCATTTGCCAACGTCGGGTAAAACATAAAAGCGCACAAAAAAAGTAAGCGACAAAATTGTCTCTTGCTTTTTTTGTGCGCTTTTATTGTGCGCTTTTTTTCCTTCCGTCGTCACAAACTCCGTCAGTTTCAACCCTCACGTTTTCAGACGAGAGGGGTTCGCGATCACACGCTCTGACGCCTTTGCGTAAGTCGTAGCCAAACTCGGCTTTAAACCCTCTTTCATAGCGGGGCGGAACACAAGGACGTGTTCCGCCGGCCATGCGACAAGGACGTCGCATTGGCCGGGTACCCCGCCATCTTGCATCAGGGTTTAAAGCCCTAGTTTGGCACGACGATCGCATGGCCGAGGACGTGTCTCGCGAACCCCCTCTATCTGCAAAACTTAATAATCATGATCTCCAACAACAGACCCGCATCGCCGCCCCCAGTCTTCAACGCCAAATCGGTATTTAAGCACTCCGACAACGCCTTTGATAATTGTTCCGTTGGGATGCGAATGGATTGATGCCAAATTTTTTGCGCTTCGAACGGCGAAATCCCTAACGCTGAGGCGGCCTCGGAAACATTCCCCCCCTGGCTCCGCAAAGCGTCACACCCCAGCAAAAGCCGAACTTGACGAACCAGCATCGCTAAGACCTTCAAAGCAGGTTCTTTGCGTAACACGTCACGCAAAGCTCGCAGGGCCTTTGGAGGAGATTGACTCGCCACCGCATCCAATAGTTCAAAGACGGTCGTTTCAATGGATCGAGGCGTAATCGTATTAATATCTTCCGACGTAATCTTCTTGCGATCCCCAACATAGATGATCAATTTATCCAATTCTTGAGATAAAACACCGGTGTGGGGTCCTGTCCACTCTATAAATTGAGACACTACCTGAGTATCCATCGATTTTTCCCGTGCTTTTAATTCCGCCTGGACCCAACCAGGCAACTCTTGACGTTTTGGAGGGCTAAATTCCATAATCTCTCCAGATGTCATTTTGGCAAGAGCTTTATAAAACTTTCTCCCTCGATGAACACTTTCAGAGATGAACAATAGACACGTCGCGGGATTAGGATTTGCAAAGTACTCCAAAAACGGCTCCAGATCAGCTGACTGCCCGTCCTGGAAATAGGTCACGTCTTCCACGACCACAAGGCGATTGGCAAAAAAGGACATCGTATTAGCCCGCTCTACAATAGCGACGGGAGACAACTCCTTGGCAGTCACTATTTCCATCCCGCTTCCCGACGAATCCGTCATGAAATAGAACGACTTAAGGACTTTCAACGCCTCTTGAATTAAGAAACGATCCTCCCCATGCCATAAATAAACAGCTGGAATCTCACCCTTGGCTACGCTTTCCTTAATTCGTTCAATTTCACGCATCCTTGCCACCCCCTTCGCTTATTTTAGCCTACGGTCCGATCTCCATTATTTGTTGCTGTAAAATCCCTAGTTTCAGCGATCAAGTAAAACGCAAAGCCATATGTTAAGTCATTCGCCAACCTTTAATATTTTACCTTTATGAAATTCAGACTACACGCAAGAAAAAGCCCCCCACGGATCGTGGAGGGGCAAAAGAAAGAGGAGGAGAAAAGAGATGTTCCTAGCTAGTGTTACCCAGTATTCCCTTTTTATACATTCCCACGCCACATTTTTTCATCGTCTCCATAAATAAATCTAAGCCTTTCTCGGGAAAGACCCTTTAATGGCCCATAAACGCTTGTGGCAGTTTTCCTAGCAGGCACAAATCACGAACGGCCAGGGATTATTTCCACGCCCCGTTTGCTTAAGTTAAACTGGATAGTACCCTGTTCATCCGTCCGATACACCGGGATATGACGTTCTTCCCAATACTGCAATACTTCCGGCGTTGGATGACCAAACGTATTTTTGCCTACCGAAATGACGACCGCTAGGGGGTGAATGAAATCAAGCCAGGATTCATCTAAGGAAAATCTGCTTCCATGGTGTGGGACTTTAAAGAGCGTGTTTTCTAAATCGACACCGCTGTCTAAGATCTCATTCATTTCTTCTTGTTCCATATCCGCACTGAGAAAAATACTTTGCCCCAAGTAGTTGAGCTTAAGCACCAGGGCATTATTATTGGGATCCGAACGCGTTCCCTCCAGAACCTTAGTAGGGCCCAACACGTCCAACCAAGCGCCCGAATCAAGCTCGATCCGGTCTCCCACCTGTAGGAGCCTTAGCTGCTGCGCCTGAACCATCAGTTCCATAGGGAGCCCCTCCTCCCACTCCTTATTTTCCAACCGATCGCCCACATCAGGAACCCCGACCCAGTCTGTAGGGATATTTTCTAAGATAGCACGGGCTCCACCGATATGATCCTGATCTTCATGAGTCACCAGTAGCGCGTCCAAATGTCCAATGCGACGTTGCAATAAATAAGGGAGTATAATGCGCTCCCCAGCATCAAATCTTTCATTGCGCGGTCCTGTATCCAGTAAAATGGCGTGGTTTTTAGGCGTACGAATTAAGATTGCATCCCCTTGCCCCACATCGATCAGGACCACTTCCAAATCGTTCTGTAAATTCCAGGGATTCCAGGGACTCCAGAGAACTAGAAAAATCAGCAGAACACCCATCCAGCGAGCGAATAACCTTCCCCTAATCCTAAAGCTAAGAGACATTCTTAAGCTTAAGCGTTGTACCCCTTCACGAATTCCTGACGGGCAGCGTTCCATCAGCCTCGCCGCGCTTGTCCTTAATCCTCTGGAAAGACGAAGCAGTCTAACTTTTATGATAAACAGTACGCGCTCTTTCCCCCACAAAATCGTTCCGATGCCACCGTACCAAATCAACCAAAAAAGGGGACCTGGATTTAACACCCAGACGTCCGCATACGGTAATTCTGATAACACCTTTAAAATCGTATTGGTTCCCGCTAAAAGCCATAGGCTGACCTGAAAGAAAGGCGCAGACAGGACGCCAGAGAAAGAGAGCAGCACCCCGATGAGCCCCACTTCCAACACGCTACCTAAAACAAAAAGGATAAAGACGTTTGCAAACAATCCGATTAAAGATAAGCGATGAAAGGCCAAGATCAAGAGCGGGAGCGTCGCGATTTGAGCGGCTAACGTGCCCGCAACCACGTAGCGCAATAGCTTGGGGAGGCGTTCAATCCACTTTCCCTTGATCAAACGAGGGGTCAGTACAATAATTCCCCAGGCCGCTGCAAAAGAAAGTTGAAAGCCTAGATCCTGAATAATTAAAGGATTTTGAATAAATAGGCCGACCGCTGCAAAGAACAACCACCGTAATGTGGCCACCTGTCCCCGCCCAAACCGACCCAGTAACACGACAATCCCCAGAACCGTCGCCCTGACAATCGGCGCATTTCCCCCACAAAGCGCAGCGTAAAGTAACAATACCAAGATCGTTGCACTGATCCGAAGTTGCTTTGGCAAAAAGCTCAGGAGAAGCCAAGAAAGTCCCAACACAAACGCTACGTTAGAGCCCGAAGCTGCAAAGACGTGAAGTACGCCGGTCACTTTGTAGCGTTCTTGAATCGCATCGGGAATACGACTAGAATCTCCGAAGAAGATTCCCTCTAACACCCCCGTTTCTTCAGAATCCCAAGCTTGTAGGCGACTTCTCACCTGCTGACGAATCTTCCAGGTTAGACTCGGCTCCCCCGCAGCAAGCAAGACCGCATCCCCTTGCGCACTTAGCGTGCCACTGATTCCTCTAACCCCGTAATACGTGCGCAAGTCGAAGGCACCGGGCGTGCCTACTGGCTTTGGCCTTTCCAAGCGCGCCTGGAAACTGACCAGGTCACCGGGCTGTACTCGCCTCCACTCACCAGGAATCTCACCCAACTTATCCACGTAAACCGTGAGGCGGTACGTCTGCCCTTTTAATTCTTGACCTTCCTCAACACGCAACAGGCCCACTGCCCGATCGTCGGAGATGTTCCAATCCTTCATTTGACCCACCAGCTCCACATGGTCTATCGTGATAGGCTCTGGCAGAGTACGCTCCGCAAGTCCACCATACACAAAGCCCAACAAGAGACTGGCTCCTAGCAAAAGAAGTTCAGGACGAAACACACGGCCAAAGAAATCACGGGGCCGCCATAATAATAAGCGTACCCCAAGCAATACCAGGAACGCAAAAGCCCAAAGCAGACCCTGTTGCGGTAAATACGCGCCAAGGAGACCCCCGATCAAGAGAGCCATCGCTCGACCAATCCAAGGGTCTTTCATGGGCTAACCGACACTTGTGACGCCATTTTCTCGAAGGTTTTATCTCCAATACCTGCAACATCTTTTAAGTCTTCCGGCTTGGAAAACGGCCCGTGTTCTGTCCGATATTGAATAATTCGTTCTGCTAAAGCCGGGCCTATCCCCGACAGCTTGTCCAGTTCAGCTGCACCCGCAGTATTAATATTAATCATCCCACCTGTTGATGGCGTTGGATTGGGTACAGGGGACGTGGGATTTGCTACCGCCGGTGCAGTTAAGCTTGGCACCGCACCCACGCTTCCAGCATTCGCCGGACTCCCATCCGCCGCAACTCCAGGAACAGGGATGACGACCTTGTACGGAACGTTCACCTTTTGCCCATCCTTAAGCTTTTCAGCTGGATTCATACTGTCTAAATTAGCCTCCAACAAAGGACTGACCTGCTTTAAGGCATCATCTAAGCGGGCATCCGGGGCTAAATGAACAAGCCCTGGTTTTTCCACTGCCCCGGTCACATAAACAACAATTTCTCGACTTGTATCTGTTTTTTGAACATAGGCAGTAGCGCCGTGCGGTAGAAAAAGCTTCCAAATAGCAAAAATCACAAGTCCAACGAGCACCAACCACCAAGCATAACGAAGCTTACGCTCCATCTGGAAGGGCCCCCTTCCTTCACTTTTTTTCCTTGATGGTTTATCTCTTTTCGCTTTGTTTCTGCTTTTTCCTGCTGCGTAGGCTGGCTTATCCTGTCGAAAAACTTGTGGACACAGGCGGCCGTCCCTTCTCGTTATCACTGCGCCTTACTATCCTTGGTGGGTGGCCCTCTAAATTGTAAGCTCTTTGTTCAATGATTGATCCTGGTGGCTCTGTGTTTTATTTTTGTACAGTATAATAACGTATAAGTCGGTCATATCCATACCTGGCCTAGTTAAGCCGGTTGATTCCCACAGTCGATACACATTGATGCAGTTCCCTGAAATTGAGGTAACAACCTCATCAGGATGACGACATTCCTCGACAGGATATGAACATACATCACACAAGGTACATCCTGACATACCCATCAGGTACACATCATCATATTCTTTCTTAATGTTCTCCTTCAAGGCTTTACCCATCATATTCACTGAGGTAGCCACCTCCTGATATAGCTCCCCTTGCAAAGCTGAATTTAATGGTTCTGTCAATAACTGCATCATAATGCCATGATCATAACTGTAAAAAATATCTTCTCTTTTCTTTACAGTTCCCATGCCTGGTGGACAGTTCCAATACTTACCGTGTTTGCCACAGTAATTTGCTTTACAAGCATCTCTTAAAATGTCTGCATCATGAAAGGACACCTTTTGGGGATCAAAGTAAACCGCTTCATTAAATCCCATACTACACGCTAAATCAACATACTTCTTCATATTTACCTCCTTGTAAGATAGAGCTAGGGTTGATGGTTCAAACCCAACTCGAACGTTCTTTGATAACTCACACCATATTGTTCAGATTAATTAGTTGACACGTTAGACCTCTATCGCTAAACATCGTGTTATGATCATTG
>DASRMG010000016.1:0-21296 GCA_035648035.1 Desulfosporosinus sp.
AGAGCCAGAAGCTCTTATTATCATCTTGGACATTATGCAAAGTAAATTAAACAAAACCATAGGATTAATCAGCACTTTCGCAGATTACTTCGCATAATAACTTTCTTTGCATAAGGCGGTTTATGCGAAGCTTTGCATAAACCACCCTGAGGAGTCCCCACGTCGTTCTTCTTTCCCCCTTTGGTCTTTCCGTCTTCCACTATCGGTGCCTTAAGCCACATCTTTATGAGATGCAATACGTTTTTGTCACTGATTCTCTTCCCGATGAGGATCATCAGTTTGTCATGCGGTATTGTATCGAAGTATGCGCTTAGGTCAGCATCCAGGATCTCTGTATTTCCTTTTTGGATAGTTTCCTTGATAGCTGTAATTGCATGAAGCGCCGATCGCTTTGGGCGGAATCCATAGGAGCTGTCTTCGAAGTCTGCTTCGAAGATGGGTTCTATCACCATCTTGCATGACATCTGTACTATTCGGTCTTTGATGGTGGGAATCCCTAGAGGACGTAATTTCCCATTTGCTTTCTCAATGTATACCCGTAGTACGGGGCTTGGTCGATACGTTCTCTTTTCGAGTTCTTCTTTGATATCTTCTAGGAGCTTTTCTACTCCTTCTTTTTCTATGGCTTCAAAGGTTTTCCCGTCAATCCCAGGGCTTCCGTGGTTGGCTTTCACTCTTCTGTAGGCTTCTTTCAGGAACCGGGCTTCTCTTATTTTGTCGTACAGTACATAAAACCGGAATTCTTTCTCTTGCTTGGCTTTGAGATATAGCTTCCTCTGAAAGTCTCGTAGCTTTTCCGTGTCGCTCTTTGGCGTCCTCGGTTTCATTTGTAGGTCGTTGACCAATCTGAAACTACTCCTTTCTTTGGAGGCTTGTTTGATGTAATGCCCCTTGGCTCCCTAAGGTTATGTTGTCCTTAGGTTCTTAGCTACTATGGGCATATCCGACTTCTCAGGTCTCCAGAAATCACTTCGTCTTTGACTTATAGATTTCCGTTTTGGGTGACCAACCTTGAAACCTGAGACCTCCCACGTTCACACGAATACCTTCTTGTAAGCGCGCCATCAGTTACAACCCCGGCAGTCCCATACGGTGCTTCTTGCCATTTCTTCCCGTATAATAGCAGGTTTCACCCCCTTGGAAAGGTTGACCGACTGCGAATACGCCTTTCGAGGCTAACCCTGTTCACTTGCGTTACGGCTCACTTATTTGAGTTTGAGGGCTTATACCTCGTCCATCACTGATCGAAATATCCTCATTCTCTTTCAACTGAATGGCTATTAGTTGAGTTGGACTTTCACCAACTGGCATTCGTGCGCCTCGTGGCGCACCCAAGGACGGCGCTTATGTCGGGCACCCCGTTCCCAAGAGACGAGAGCTTACTCGGCTAGTTTGCTTTCTGTGTCGTAGACCGAGCGTTGTGTCATACAAGTCCCCTAGAGTCGTATGTACCGAGAGCGTTGTCACACAAGTTCCCGCTTACACGAACTCACTAAGAATCCCATTGGCAACAAACGCGTACTTCTCATTTAACCGCAAATAATCACCTCGAACGATCAAAACATCCCTATCTTTATAGCATTCCAAAACTTCCTTATAAATATCCCTAAGATCGGCCCCAAAATCATTCCTAAATGACGTTAGATGAACGCCTTCCTCGAGGCGTAGCCCCAATATCATGCGTTCCGCCATGCATTCGTGCAACGATAACGCCTCCCGGCCTGCTTCCTCGACGGGATCTTGCTCCTGAAGCAGGCGACTTTGATAAGTGCGTACGTCTTCGATATTTTTCCAACGCACCCTATCTAGGCAAGAAACCCCACCCGGGCCTAATCCTAAATAATCCTCTCCCCGCCAGTAGCCTAGATTATGTCGACATTCATAGCCTGGGCGCGCGAAGTTAGACGTTTCGTAATTCCTATACCCCGCTTGTTTTAACCGCTCGACCGCCCATTCATGCATCTGGGCTTGTAAGTCATCGTTAGGAAGTAGGTCCGATCCCTCTTTATACCGCTCATAAAGTGGCGTCCCTTCTTCTAACATGAGGCCATAGAGGGATAGATGTTCTGGTGAATATGATAAGGCTTCCTCCACGGTCGCTTGCCAAGTCGTCATATCCTGGGTAGGAAGCCCGAACATCAGATCCAGACTAATATTATCAAAACCTGCCGTTCTCAAACGGCCAATCGCCATTCTAGCTTCAAGACCGGAATGGATACGGCCCACCGCCTTTAACAAAGAGTCATCAAACGTTTGCACCCCCAGAGAGAAACGATTGATCCCGTATTGTCGTAGTATTGCTAGCTTTGACGGTGTGATCGTTCCTGGATTTCCTTCCATAGTCAGCTCAGCCCCTGGGTCCACGTGAAAATAGCGCTGAGTCATTGCCATGAATTGTTCTAGATCACGATCCGGTAAGGCCGTCGGTGTGCCACCCCCGATAAAAAGAGAAGACACCCCTTGTGGAGCATCTTTTTGCCGATTCGCCATTTCGACTTTCAGTCCCTCTAAATACTCGGCTATAAGGTTTTTGGGGGAATGAGCCAAGGACTGAGAATAAAAAGCACAGTAATCACATTTCTGGATACAAAACGGAACATGTATATATAACGAAGGCATACGTGCGCACCCTCTCTCTTCGTTTTGGTAAGTTTGTTAATTTTGGTAAGTTAAGTAAGTGACGCTATCCAGAAAGGGCACGATGCATCGTGCCCTAACATAACTGCTTACCTACCTGAGCTACTACTAATCAGTGACTAATCTTCGATCTTCAATACCGCCATAAAAGCATCCTGAGGTACTTCCACGCTGCCCACTTGCTTCATACGCTTTTTCCCCACTTTTTGCTTCTCGAGTAGTTTACGTTTTCGGGAAATATCCCCGCCATAGCATTTGGACAGAACGTCTTTCCGCATAGCACTGACCGTTTCACGGGCAATGACTTTATTGCCGATCACAGATTGGATCGGAATTTCAAACATTTGTCGTGGAATAATTCCTCGAAGTTTCTCCACCAGTTTCCTGCCCCGGTTATAAGCCTTAGCGCGATGAACAATAAACGACAGCGCATCCACCATTTCTCCGTTGAGCAGTACATCAATCTTCACCAGATCCGTCTCTTTATAGCCGGATAGTTCATAGTCCAGAGACGCATACCCTTTGGTTCGCGACTTTAATTGATCAAAGTAATCGAACACTATTTCACTGAGTGGGAGTTCATAGATCAGTTTGACCCTGCTCTTCGACACATAATCCATCGCCACATAGGTCCCACGCTTTTCTTGATTAAGTTCCATAATCGGCCCAACATACTCGGCCGGCACCAAAATCGTTGCCTTTACAATGGGCTCTTCAATACTAACAATGGACTCAACAGGGGGAAGATTTGAAGGATTATCAATGCTGATAACGGTCCCCTTCAGAGTGTTGACATTATAAATAACGCTCGGGGCTGTCGTGATCAGGTTCAGATCATATTCCCGCTCCAAACGTTCCTGAATGATCTCCATGTGGAGTAATCCGAGAAAGCCGCACCGATAGCCAAAACCCAGCGCCACTGAAGTCTCTGGTTCAAAGACTAGACTTGCATCGTTTAAATGTAGCTTTTCCAAGGAATCTCTCATACGGTTATAATCGCTTGAATCAACGGGGTAAAGTCCACAAAACACCATCGGAGTGGCCTTCCTGTACCCTGGAAGCGCCTGAGCTGCACTGTTTTCGGCATCCGTGATCGTGTCGCCGACCTGCGTATCCTTGACGTTTTTAATGCTGGCAGCGATAAAGCCAACCTGGCCTGCTTTAAGTTCGTCTACAATACGCATAGCCGGAGCAAATACACCGACTTCGGTCACTTCGAAAACTTTTCCCGTGGCCATCATTTTCATAGACGTGCCTTTGGAGACCCGGCCCTCAACAATCCGGACGTAAGAGATAGCGCCTTTATAAGCGTCAAATTTAGAGTCGAAAATCAGAGCCTTCAAAGGTGCCTGATCATCGCCTTGCGGAGCTGGAACAGTGGTCACAACCCTTTCCAGAATCTCCTCTATCCCAATACCTGTCTTTGCCGAAGCAAGGATCGCTTCACTGGCATCTAGGCCAATCACATCTTCAATTTCCTGCTGAACACGCTCTGGTTCCGCACTAGGCAGGTCAATTTTATTGATCACTGAAATAATCTCGAGATTATTTTCTAAGGCTAAATAAACATTTGCTAACGTTTGGGCCTCAATCCCTTGAACTGCGTCGACCACTAAGAGCGCGCCTTCGCAAGCCGCCAAGCTGCGGGAAACCTCGTACGTAAAATCCACATGGCCCGGAGTATCAATGAGATTCAGTTCATAGACCTCTCCGTCTTTCGCCTTATAGCTCAACTGCACAGCTTGCAGCTTAATGGTAATGCCACGCTCACGCTCCAGATCCATGGAATCAAGAACCTGCGCTTCCATTTCCCGTTTGCTCAAGGCGCCCGTAAATTCGATCAGCCGGTCAGCTAACGTGGATTTACCATGATCGATGTGTGCAATAATAGAAAAATTCCGAATATGTTGTGAAGCCTGTGCCAAGGTCTTGCCCTCATTTCTATAATCCATATTTACTTAGTTTTATCAACTAAACGAACATGATGACATTCTAATCATCAATTATATCAGATTTTTAGTTAATTCCCAATCCTTCGTTGCCCTTAGTACCAGAGTCCTAAGATCGCGCCACTAAAGGGCGTAGCGACCTTTGTTTGTCTCGTCACTTTATATCGTTAACTAATTTTCCCGATCCTTCTGTGAACAATAATCTTTCTGAGAAAAGTCTTAAATTGCTCCTTACTAAATCCGAAGCTCAGATGATCGATATACTTGCGATAATACGTATTGGAATAGAGTTTCTTGTACTTTTGACGTTTCTTAACCGGTTCTTCGTTAACATGGTACAAAATCCTTATTAACGCAGCTGGAATGGAATAGGTATTAATGATATCTAGGATTTTTTCTATCTCAAAACTAGTGTAAACCAGATAGGATCTTTGATGATCAAACCAGATCTTTATCTGTTCCCAAGTGTCAATTTCCGTCATGTGGGTCTCAAAGCAAAACGAGGACAGAGAGCTACCTCTTCTTCTATAGCCTGTAAGATCTTCGCGTACAGTGCAGACCTTCGTCAGAGACATAACTTTAATGAAAAATTCTATGTCTTCAGCAAAGCTCTTCTTAGAAAAACGCAAGTGATATTGCTCAATAAGTTTTCTACTGACGACCCAAGTCACGATACTGGCAAAGTTCTTGAGCTTTAGATAATCATTTAATATCTTTCCTTCCTGATAGGTAAGATTGGTTTGCCTTCCAATTCGTTGACCCGCTTCGTCGATGAAATAATAGCCTGAATAACACGCGTCGTACCCTGTTTCATGGATTCTATTGATTTGCTTCAATAGTTTAGTGTTTTCCCAAACATCATCTGCGTCAATAAAGGCCACAAATTGTCCACTTGCCCGGTCAATTCCGTAGTTGCGCGCCTCAGAAACCCCTGAATTCTCTTTATAGTAGTAACTTATATTCTCAGACTTTACAGCAAGGTCCCTAACTATTTGTCCAGAACCATCAATACTACCATCATCAACCACAATGATTTCCAGGTTTGTATAGGTTTGATTCTGCACACTCTCTATAGTTTGTTGAATATATCGTTCACTGTTATAAAGCGGAATGATGACTGATATGAGAGCCTCTATAAGGTACCCCTCCCATTACTTCTTAAAATCGATGTGTATTTTTACCCTGCTGCCATATCAAGCGCCGCCGAAATGCATTCTCAAACATTAACTATATCAGGTTTAGGCTGAACTCCGCAAGAATTTGCAGATTGAACGGTATGTTCAGCAATTATTGACCCGATTTGAAGTAGTTACTCCGAATAATTTCATCGGCAATGGTCAGCCCTTGCAGCGCATTGTCTCGTTCTTTATCTGAAGTAAGGGTACCCACTAGTTCCCCACTTGATAAAACGGCGAAATTCTTATGGGTATTCAGGAGATTTCGGCCCATTGCCGTGCCCTGATACTCGTTACGATCGACTCCCATGAGTTCAGCTAACGTTGGCATGATATCGATTTGCCCACCAACCGTCTTGATCTCCTCACCCGTCATCCCCTTTGAATAAATAATTAGCGGTACTTGCATCTGTCCCTCAAGCCACCAGCTCTCCGGATTCTTCAGTTGCTTGATCTCGTCATCATAAAACTTGTGCACCCCCGTGTGATCTCCGTACAGGGCAATGGCCGTATTGTCTAATAATCCGTCCTTTTCCAATTTGGCGATAAACGCTCCAATTTGTTGATCGGTGTAATGTAGGCTCTCGAAATATCCACCCAACTTAGCACCCTCTAAAGCAGGGTCTAAATTCAAGTCGCAATATTGGGTCGGTAAATCAAACGGGGCATGACTCGTCAAGGTGACCATAAAAGCATAGAAGGGTTGTTTCTCTGTCTTGAGCACCGACCCTACCTGCCTAAGATAACTCCCGTCACTAAGTCCAAGGCCAATTTGTTCGTCCATTTGAAAATAGCCTTCATCAATACTCCTTTGAAATCCGATCGCAGTGAGGCCCTGACGCCAGTTCCAGTATCCCCCCTTGTCGGGATGGATCGCCAACGTATGATAACCCTTACTTTCCATAATTTTGGGTAGTGAATTATAGGTATTATTAGGAAACCGGAAGAAAGTAGCTCCCTCACGCACGGGATAAACCGAAGTGTTGGTCATCAAATCAGCATCGGAGCTCGTACCATTCCACACTTGTTCATAGAAATTGGAGAAGTACAGACTATGATCCAGCAATTTATTCAAGTTAGGCGTAATCTCCTGCCCATTAATTTGCTTCCCGATCACAAAGTTTTCAAGCGATTCTACTTGCAGAACGATGAGATTTTTTCCTTGAAACTTGCCTGAATAGCTGTTCACAGGCAGGGTCTCTTTTTTATCTAAATACCAGGCTTCTACCGCCTGTTTCTCCTCAACACTTAACAAGAACGGTTGACTATTTTCCTCGTAAATATAAGCTTCAAAGAGATGATAACCAAGGGGTGAGAGGTTTGACATAGTCTGATTGGGCGACCAAGAACGCCTAAACAAGAAATGCTGAGTATTTGTATCAAGAACATCGACCACAAGATGATTGCCAAAGATATAAGTTATTGAAGCAACACTCAACATTAAGAAAATAGGAATACTGCGTGCCGCCAATTTATATTTCGGGGCTAATTTATAACCTGCCAAGATCAGCAAAATTAGATCAATTCCAAACACAAGATCGACCGGCCGCGACATGGAAATGATACTCCCAGAGAGATTTTCTAAATTAGACGCTTGGAATAATACATACACAGAAATAAAATTACTAAATGCCCTAAAATTCATCAGATCCACGATCATGACAAACGATAGAAGAAAATTACAAAATACAAGCGTCCAGTAATGGAGCTTGCCTTTAAACAGAAAAGCAACGCTCAGAAGGGCAAAATCAAAGCAAATATAGATCATGAAAAAGGGTTGATTCGTAAACAGTTGAAATGCTTTAATTAAATTGAAGTGTACCCCGTCATTGTTGACTAAACCTAGAAAAACGATTGATTTGACCAGCAACGCCAACCAAGTATAGTGAAATAACGTTTCATCACGTCGAATTCGAGACAGATTCGCTCGTAGTGATGGCCTTGAAATGGCCGAATATGCTTCTTGAGTTTTTACGGCCGGTTGCTCTATTTGGTACAAATCACTCATCCTTTACCCTTTACCCTGAAGATATCGCTGCTGCTTTGATATCCCTTGCGTTCTACTCTTGCGCAACAAGCACCAAAGAATACTATTTTTCGCCATCTTATGCTTGACCTTCAAAATTATACCATCTTTCGAGCGATCGCAAAAGGGTTGTCCAACAGCTATTTTCTATTTATTTATTTATTTATTTATTTATTTATTTATTTATTTTTCTTTGCAGCCCTATCATCTGCGTAACCTGCCAATCCATTGTCTTATAGAACCCCAAAGCCGGTGTGTTGTTACGATCCGCTAATAACTGCAAACGCGTTACCCCTCGTATGATAGCCCAATCTTCCACGGAGAGGAGCAAGCTCTTCCCTACGCCTTCACCTCTCCAGGCATCTTCAACCACTAAATCCTCGATTAAGGCAACAACCCCACCCTCAGCAGTGGAAACCAAAATCTGTGCCGTGCACATGCCCACTATTTGTTGATTGTCGAGCTCTGCTACCATAATGCATCGTTGATCGCAAGCCTCAAGCATCATTTCCAGACCTCTTTGTTGAACTCCCTCATCGATAACAAAATCAGTTTCAATAGAAAATAAAATACCTAACAACCTAATCATACCGCTCATGTCTGAGGGTTTAGCCCTTCTAATAGAAGGTTTCAATTTCTCATCTTTCATATCCCGCCTCCTCAATTTGTCACAATCCATCGTACCAACCCTTCCCGCCATCACGGCGCCTTACCATCCTCGGTGACTCTTAATCAAAAACGTCGTGTTTCAATCTTGGCTCCAGTGACACTCTGACATCCTTGTACTCATTCCAAGCCTGGGACTTGTGTCACACTAGCGCGACGTCTTTACGAAAGCAGACTAGCAAACTTCGTGTAAGCTAACCCTCGCTCCTAGCCTGGAACTCTGCGCTTACAAAAGTGAATCTTCTTTGAATGAGCAGCGTACCAAACTTGACTCAAGAGCGCTTTCATACGGCGGGGGTCCCTTCTCGCCATCCTTGGCTACAGGGACACTCGTCCATCCATGGACAGCGCTCTCATTCTGTTCTGCCGGCAATCAGACAGGGACGTCTGATTTGCCGAAATACTCATTCGTATTTCGCCCCGCCCTCCCCAAAGCAAGCTCTTGAGTCTTAGTTTGGTCTGCGAAAGCAAGCAAGGACACGTTGTAACGCAAGTTCCCTAGCTTCCTTCGCAGTGCAGGACCGACAGCGGTGTCCCCTCAACCGTCGCTCCTAGCCTGGAACTCTGCGCTTACACAAGCGAACCCTCTCTGATGAAGTGGTTCCAAACTCGGCTCAAGCGGTGCTTTCATAGCGGGGCAGTGTACAAGGATGTACACTGCCGGCAACTGGACAGGGATGTCCGATTTGCCGGGCACCCCGCCCACTTTCATCAAACCCCTTGAGCCCTAGTTTGGCCCACGACATCATGAGGTGAGCGTTGTAACGCAAGTTCCCTGCGTCGTAGGACCGAGGACCGTATGTAAAAAGCCTTCTTTCAAAGCAAAATGCTCAAAGAAGGCTTTTAATGTTCTTTTGTTTGTTTCAGCATGTGCTTACCACGATGCCCAAGATATCTTCTTCTTCCAAAGGCCTCTTCAGCTGATTCGTAAGGTATAAGATCTTCAGTAACACATCATCAATCGTTTCTTGATTTAATTCAATCCCTTTGGCTTTTAACAACCGCACAATGGTTTTTCGACCGGAGTATTTGCCAATGGAGGTTGTGTGCTTGCGGCCCACAATTTCAGGCGGATAGGATTGGTAGTTGGCGAAGTCCTTCTGCATTCCGTCAATGTGGATAGAAGAAGTATGGGTGAAAATATCTTCCCCAATAATAGGTTTAGCCCGTGGGATCTTGCGATCTGTTGCCAAGCTCACCGTTAAACCAATGGAATTTAAGCGTTTCAAGTCAAGTCGTACACCCTCGTGAAGGCTATATCTCAGAGCCACAGCAACTTCTTCGAGCGCAGCATTACCCGCCCTTTCTCCCAAACCTCCGACGGTGACACTGACCGCTCTAAAACCGGCTTGAACCGCTGCCAGAGAATTAGCCGTTGCCATACCCAGATCGTTATGAGCATGAAATTCCAAAGGGATCTTAGAAACACCCACTAATTCTTGCAGAGTAAAGAACACTTTCAGAGGCTCCAGAATCCCCGTCGTATCGGCAAAACGCACCCGATTAACCCCAAGTTTCTTGGCTTCCTTTAGGATCTCTGAGAGAAATGAGAAGTCTGCTCTACTGGCATCTTCCAAGCCCAGAACAATATAGTCGACTTCTTTCTTAGCATTCACGATACATTGGCCCATTTGATCAAGCACCCAAGCCCGATCTTTTCTCAATTTGTTTCGTATTTGTTGGTCTGAGGTGGGAATAGAGATGGCAACGCCTTCCACCCCGGTTTGATAACTGGCCTGGAGATCTGATAGAACGGCGCGGTTCCAAGTGACCAGACGCGTGGGTAATTGCAAAGCGACTAAATGGGAAATTGATTTAATTTCTCCCTCGCCCATAGCTGGTACACCGACCTCCAGCTCGTCAATTCCGGCATCCGACAAGGCCCTCGCGATCATTTCCTTCTCCGGCAGACCAAACGCGACACCCGGCGCTTGCTCTCCATCTCTTAACGTTGTATCACATAACAACACTCTTAGTTCTGGTTCCAATAGTCCTTTTCCCATCATTAGAGGACTCCAATGGCATCGGCACGGCATTGTTGACAGTGCGTCATCTGGGGTAGCAATGAACCCACACTGCCCCGGCAATTCGTGAGATGTTCTTTCGTTGGAGCGATGATGTGCGAAAGCTTTCCTTGTGGTATCAAAGGCATGACGTTATGAATGTCCGCACCTCTTTTCTTGATTTCCAACCCCAAGCTATAGAGTAGCTGGTCGTTCACACCAGGGATCAGCACCGTATTAACTTTTAACACCATTCCTGCTTCTGAAGCTAACTTAAGCCCTTCCAATTGATTTTTGATCAGTATCCTTGCACCTTCTGGGCCAATCAGAGTTTGCCCTTGCCATTGCACGTAGCTGTAAATCTTAGCACCAATTTCCTCGTCTAACGTATTAATCGTCACCGTAACATGGGACACGCCAATCTCCACCAATTCCGCCAACTTTTCTGGCAACAGAAGCCCATTGGTACTTAAACAGAGGATCATATCTGGAAAATCCTTTTTTACCCCTCTTAGGGTTTCAAACGTAGCAGCGTTAGCTAACGGTTCGCCCGGTCCTGCAATTCCTACAACGGTTAGTTTTGAACCAATCTCGGAGGCTTTTGCTTTCCTGACGGTTTGAAGCGCTTCTTCCGCGTTTTGAACTCTACTCGTCACTCCCGGGCGCGATTCATTCGCACAATCAAATTTGCGAACACAATAGTTACAAGATATATTACAGCCCGGCGCCACGGCCAAGTGGATTCTTCCAGTTTTGCCATGCCCTTTTGTTGAGAAACAGGGATGACCAAGATTTAGGTTTGGCGTGTTCATATTTCCTTGGGTACATTCCTTCATAGTTGAATCACCTTGTGCACATCCACTCATAGCAAATCCTCCATCCGTTTCCTTTTATTTAGGTGTTTAGTAATTTGGTCCTGCTAATAACCGCTGACCGTTTTAAAAATTTTAGAGATAGTTGTGAAATAGAACTTATTAAATCCCAAACCAAGTCAGGCTCTCCATACCCTTCACGTCTCTTAAACTAATTTTTCCTTAAAGGAATGACAGTGACGCACGCAGATACTTCCGCAAGCCTGGCAACCGATGCATTGGTCTTTATGAGCAATGATGGCTCTGTGCCGCTCTGTCCCCTCATCATCCTCGAAACTTTCAAAACCTAACACTTTCTGGACACATAATTTCACACACCGCCCACATCCCATGCAGAGATCACTGTCGATCGCTTCTATATATTTAGGGGTCCACGGCAATTCTCCATAGGTTTTGTAAATGACGACGTCACTCATTTTACGACCTCCTTCTGATCGTCTAGACTACCTTGGCCGACCTCCATTTTCTTTCTTAACCAAGGCGGTAGGGTTTTAGATAACAGCAACTTGTTCATTCTGTTCAGTTCATCCGCGATCAGTGTCCCTTCAGGCACTTTCAAAGGATGAATACCATTTTGAACTAACTTTGCTGCCGCAGGACCGCCAATCTGCGTGCAATAGACAATGGCACACTCTTTGAGCATAACAATGCGGGCATTCACTTTATCAACCGATTCATTCAGATCCTTCGCGGCCAGCGTTGTATGGATCATCCCTTCAGGCAGCCCTGTAAATTGATACATTTCAAACGTTTTGGCGGAAGCAAAATGCGAGTCAATGGACAATCCATCGTTACTGGCAAAGGCTATAAGCATGTTTGTTCACTCCTAACTGACTGAATTTAAGGTATCAAAGAGAAATTGTTGCGTGCCTTCATAACCAATCCAACGTTTTTGTGGATAGCCAGCCCGATCAAAGACGGGCAAACCCGCTCTTAAATGAGGAAGCTTGAGCAATCCTGCCGCTTGACGACCATTGGAGTTGGCAATAATCAACGTACTCTGACCCGCTCGTTCTTCAAGGGTTTCCAGATCTCCTACTTCGATGGAAATCGGGAGAGATAATCTGTGGATACCTGCTTGGGATGCCGCCAAGGCCACCGTAATCTCGGCACCGACTTCCACCAAACTGGAAGCCAGACTATAGAGCAAATCCATCTCCAGGGCTACGGCTATCTTGAGCCCGCCAAGTCGATCGTGAAAGTCCGCCAGCGTATCTAACAATCGGCTTCTTTGCCGGAGAATTCTCTCCGGTACAGCCCTACCAGATAACTTGGCGAGCGTTAAGATAAACGTATCCGTTGCCGTGAGTCCGGTTAAGGATGGAAAGTTGAAATGTGGAATCTGGTACGTGTTCTTCAGGATATCTCCCGCTTTCTCCATACTCAGTCCAAACGAAAGACAAGCCCGACATTTTGGTAAACGCTGAAAATCTTCAAGTAAGGTTCCGCCCTGAACGACCGGGGCCGCTTCCAGTTCTGCGTGCCCATCCAGAGAAATTGAAAGATCGGGGACGGTGATAGGCTTGAAGCCGAATTCCATCAAGAGCTCTTTTAATTCATCCACATCGCCGGGGGTCAAATGACAACCTGGTAGCAAAGCGATGGTTAACGCAGGATCTTCGTTAGAATTAGCGATCGATTGAGCGTCGAATTGGCCCGCTGTCTTGATCTGATGCCCCGCCAGCGTGGTCACTAAAGCCTCGACGGTCCGCTGATAACCCTCTTGCATTGAACCAATATAATCGGGCGTGCTGGCCAGTACCACTGGCATATTGTTTAAATCGGGTCTTTCCAAGCGCAGGCTGGCTAAGGCGCTGACCATATCGTCTCCATACGTTTCGGTGAGCCCAGAACTCATCACCCCTATAATTTGCGGCTTATATTTATCGGCTGCCACGGAAATCCCTTTTTTAAGATGTTCCCAGCCACCAAAGATGACCGAGTCTTCTAATAGTGCGGTTGAATTGAGGGGAATTGGCTCTTTATAATGCCTGGAAAGCTGTAACCGAATGAAGGAAGAACAGCCCTGCGAACCGTGGAGTAAGGCCAAAAGTCCATTCACACCGAGGTAAGCTAGCGTCGCCCCAAGCGCGGGACTGTTTTTCTGCGGATTCCCCTGATAATGTCTGCTATGAGTCATCTTGTTCACTCTCCTTCAGGGGGAATTCCCGTCTTAAATGTCCCCAAACAGGACTCAGCACCGTACGCGATAAGGTCTCTGCAAATTGAATCATTCCGTCATAACCAGCATAAGGTAATTTTCGTCCGTGGTTAATATCTAGGAAAGGCGTTCTGGTTTTGTGGGCTAGATATTTCGTTTTTCCTCCAGCCACGATCAGGTCCGGTTTTTTCTCGGCAATGATCTTTAAGAAGCCGGCCGAACTTGTGTCTTCAATAATCTGGGCGGTCGGGTCCATCAGGGCTTTCATGCGTTGGAAATCTTCTGGGGTGGAGTTTTGTGTGCCACCCGCTAAGATATTGATCCCTAATTCGGCCAAGGTAGACACCATGGACCAGGTTTTGACCCCGCCTGTAAACAAAATAGCTTGTTTATTTTCTAGTACTTTCTTGTAACCGGCAATGACTTTACGGGTTTCGTCTTCTCTCTTTTTAACATACACCAAGGTTCTGGCCAGCAAGTCGGGATCGTTGAGTGCTGTAGCAATTTTAACCAGCGTTTCAGAGGTGTCATGAATTCCGTAGAACGACCCTTCTATAAAGGGTATGCCATACTGGATTTCCATCTTCCTCACTAGGTTCGTCAAACTTTTAGAGCAAATCAGGACATTAAGGCTTGCTCTGTGAGCTGAACGCAAGTCATCGAATTTGGCATCCCCGGTAATGGCCGTTTGCAGTGTGATCCCTAAGTGATTCAGATCCGGGATGATTCCCCAAATATCTCCGGCAATGTTATACTCCCCAATCAGATTAATGGAACGGGGAATTTTCTCCTGTAGTACCTCCCCTGATCCAATCACCCGCTCGAATAACACTTCTCCGGCAATACGATTTCCAATATTTTTATCTCCCAGAAAACCTGGGCAATTAACGGGAATGACGGGGATGGTCAGTTCTTTTTCCGCTTCTAAACAAACTTTGTTGACGTCATCGCCTATCAGAGAAGAGACACAGGTAGCATAGACAAAGATTGCTTTCGGATCATGTCTCGTGGCAATTTCCAAGATAGCCGCTTTCAGCTTTTTCTCTCCCCCGTAAATCACATCATTTTCCATGATATCCGTCGTCAGTCCCCTGCGAAAAAGTTGGGAGCCAGAGGAGCGGGCCCCTCGATTATCCCAAGAGTTTCCAGCACAAGCAATGGGCCCGTGAACTAGGTGCGCAACATCCGTGATGGGCATGAGCACAACTCGTGCCCCATCATACGCGCAACTCCTCTCTGCGCCTTCGCCGGGGAGCGCTCTCATACATAATTTAGGCGATCCGGCCTCCGACAGACAGGGTTTATCTTTGAGATCCAACTTTGTTAGATTGGTAAACATGCAGCACTCCTCCGTTCTTGAAGTCACATCTTTGATGGGTTACTTTGATTAGTTAGGGTCTGATAGGTCTAACGCATCATTTCAAACGTTGCTTCTGGAGAGTTCCTATCAACATCATCCAGGAACGTATTGGCGATCATGGAGATTAAGTTAATCACGCCAGTGTACCCAACGATCGGCGAGCGATGAAGATTGACCCGATCCGTGATGGGGAAACCAATTCTTACCAGTGGGATATTCGCGTCACGGGCTGCCCACTTACCATGAGAATCGCCGATTAACATATCGACCGGTTCCGTCACCAGCAGAGAGCGAAGATGCCAGAGATCTTTATTAGCATAAAGGGTTGCGTCTTTGCCATAAGGACTTGTCTCTAGCAACGCTTCCATGGCTTTTTTAAACGGTGTAGTGGAATTAGTGCAAACAATATGAACGGGAAGTCCTCCCATTTCGAGCAAAAAGCTAACCAGTCCAATGAGAAGATCTGGGTCACCAAACAGCGAGAATCTCTTGCCATGAATATACTGGTGGGCATCTGTCATGGCATCCACGGCACGCCCGCGTTCATTCGTTATTTCGTCGGGAACCTCTAGCCCCGTGGATTTGGCCACGGCCTGAATAAATTGGTCCATCCCCTTGATCCCGATTGGCATAGGAATCGTTTCTGTGGAAACTTCCTTACTCGCCACATATTTACTAGACGTCATGCTGGTGTAACTCTGCAGGAATAAAAAGCTTTTAGCGTTGAGCGCGTCTTTCACTTCTGTCATCGGTGTGCCCCCAGGATACAATTGATAGGTACCTAAGTTTGGAGCATCCACAACATCACTATTGTCAGGTAACAGGGTAAACGGTGCGTTCATTAATTTAAGAACCCGTTTGTATTCACGAAGATTACCGGGATACGTATCAAAGCCAGGAACAACATAAAGTCTGTCGTTGAGTTTATCCGCTTCTCGTGGCGTCGCTAAGACTTCTAGGAGCGCTTTAAACATCGTATCGTACCCGGTTATATGAGATCCTTTGAAGCTTGGAGTATGACCTAAAGCCACCGGTAAATCCTTCGGTATGGCGTCTCCGTGCTTGGCAAGACCGACATAAGAGTTAATATCATCCCCCATGACTTCCGCCATACAACTCGTGAAGACGGCAATCACCTCTGGTTTGTAGAGCGCGTAAGCATTCCTCAACCCTTCGATCAGATTCATCTGTCCTCCGAAGACCGCAGAATCCTCCGTCATAGAATCTGATACGGCAGCTACCGGTTCCCTAAAATGACGGGATAACGTACTGCGGAAATAAGCGGTGCAACCTTGAGAACCGTGAGTAAACGGTAGGCAGTTTTCAATCCCTAAGGCACAAAGCAAGGCGCCTAGGGGCTGACAGGCTTTAGCCGGGTTGATGACCAACTTTTCACGGGCAAAATTCAAGGTTTTATATTCTTCGCTATTGAGCCATGCTGTTGTTGCCTTAGTTGTAGCTTTCATATTTATCATCCTTTCTCCTCAATTTTCACTTGGTCCAAGGGGCCTTGATGATTTTCCAAGTAGGACTGTTAATGGCCATATCCATATCCTTAGCAAAAATCGGAAATCCTTCGTAACCTTGATACGGTCCTGAATAATCCCAAGAGTGCATTTGACGGAAAGGAATACCCATTTTCTCGAAGACATACTTTTCTTTAATGCCTGATCCGACTAAATCGGGTTTAAGTTTTTGGACAAACTCTTCGAGCTCAAACGCGGTGACATCATCATAAATCAAGGTGCCATCTTTTAAATCAGCCACGGTGACCTCATAATCTTCTTTGTGCGCAAATTCGTAGCCAGTTCCAATGACCTCCATCCCCAAATCTTCATAGGATCCCACCATATGTCTTGGGCGAAGACCACCGATATAGAGCATCACAGTTTTTCCAGCCAAGCGCGGTTTATAGGACTCGATCACTTTCGCCATCTGGCCTTCATATTTTTCAATGACCTTTAAGGTTTTTTCCATAATACTGTCATCGAACTTAGCCGCAATTTTGAGGAGAGATTCTTTAATTTTAGTCGGTCCGAAGAAGTTGAACTCCAGCCATGGGGTTCCGTACGTTTCTTCCATGTGTTTGACAATATAATTCATGCTTCTGGTACAGTGAATTAAGTTAAGTTTTACGAGATGACCGTTTTGCAGCATTTCCATCGTAGAGTCTCCGGTCCAAATATTAACAACGTTGAGACCGCACTCCTCGAGTAGCTTTTTACTGACCCAAGCATCTCCGCCAATATTATAATCACCAATCAGTCCAATGTCGTACGGCCCTACTTCTCGGCCAGGTCCTTTACCCAAGAGATGATCTCGAATCGCATCATTAGCAATGTGATGACCCAGCGACTGACTGATTCCTCTAAATCCTTCACACCGAACCGGAATGACCGGCATTTCAAATTCTTCGCTCATGCGACGAGCAACACTCTCAATGTCATCTCCAATTAAGCCGACCGGACATTCTGAGAGAACAGAGACCCCTTTGGCGTTCGGGAAAAGCTCAACCACCTCACGGATAATTTTCTCCAGCTTCTTGTCTCCACCATAAATGATATCGCTTTCTTGGAAGTCCGAGGTGAAGAGAAACGGCACAAAATTGTCAACCCCGATCTCCCCATCCGCTAAGTTCCTGCGGTTACCCCAAGAATAAAAACCACATCCGACCGGTCCATGGGAAATATGCACAATATCTTTGACCGGGCCCCAAACAACCCCTTTAGCGCCTGCATAGGCACATCCCCTTGCCGTCATGACCCCTGGAACTGTTTTAGCATTCGATTTAACGGCGCAACCCGCGCAATCATCGTCGTCTTTCACCGCAATGTGTTTTTCGCGATTCTTTTTGGCCTTTTCAGGATAAATATCTAGGACGTCTTTCACGACCTGTTTTCTGAACTCTTTTGTTTCCTTAATGCTCATAAGACTGCCCCCCATTTACCTAAATTAAGTGTCCCTCGGTCGTTATAGGCCTCTGTTAATAACGGCTACTACATATCCATGATGCCGTATTGCATCATCAAATCTTCTAATTCATCCATGGTAAGCGGCGTTGGGATGGTCATATGAGTGTTATTCTCAATCTTTTTGGCCAAGGTGCGATACTCATCCGCCTGTTTATGAGTGGCATTATATTCGATCACCGTCATCTTCCGGACTTCAGCTCTTTGCACCTCGTTATCCCGGGGGATAAAGTGAATCAATTGGGTATTCAAGCCTTTGGCCAACGCTTCAATGAGATCTCTTTCTTTGTCGGTTTGACGACTGTTACAGATCAACCCACCCAGACGTACCGTGCCTGTTGTCGCGTATTTTAAGATTCCTTTAGAAATGTTATTGGCGGCATACATGGCCATCATTTCTCCCGAAGTAACAATATAGATCTCTTTAGCCTTATTCTCGCGAATCGGCATGGCGAAACCACCGCAAACCACATCACCTAAAACATCGTAGAAAACATAATCCGTATCATCACCATAAGCACCGTTTTCTTCTAAAAAGTTAATGGCGGTAATGACCCCTCGACCAGCACAACCAACGCCTGGTTCTGGTCCTCCTGATTCTGCACATTTAACGCCTAAATACCCTTGCATCAAAACCTCACTCAGCTCTACATCTTCGACAGTCCCTCTGTCACGGGCTAAATCCATCACCGTTGCTTGAGCTTTAGTATGCATAATCAATCGAGTGGAATCTGCTTTAGGGTCACAGCCAACAATCGTAACCTTGCGACCCATTTCAGCCAGGGCGACAACTGTGTTTTGAGTTGTCGTCGATTTACCGATGCCACCTTTGCCATAAATTGCGATTTGTCTCATCGTAATACACTCCTTTATATCCTCAATATCTCGCTCTTCTTCTCAAACTAACGATAGAAACTGCATCTCCATTTTCTCCAACTAACTCTAAATAACGGCTGCTTTTCCGGTTTCCCCAGTACGCACGCGCAGAACCTCATTGAGGGGACAGACGAATATTTTACCGTCGCCGACATGACCGGTCTGATTGGCTTTAATAATCACTTGTATCACTTCATCAACTTGGCTATCCTGGACCACAATCGTTAACAACCGTTTAGGAATCCAATTGAATTTGGTATCGTCAAACAATTCCTTGCTCATAACGGCATTTAATTCCGGATCAACTTCAGCGGCCCAGCCTCCGATTCCACCTTGTTTGCCGCGGCCCTCAACACTTTGAATCATCAGAGCAGGATAGCCAGCATCTTCGAAAGCCTTCTTAGTTTTAGGTACTTCATGGCGTCGAATGATCGTCATTATTTCCTTCATCTCTACAACTCCTTTGTCCCTTTACTCACGGTGTACGCCGCTTCAACTTCGGTCACAAATACTTTGCCGTCGCCCATCGTTCCGGTTTTGGCACTGGCGAGAATAATCGAAATCGCTTCCTCGAGCTTTTCATCTTCAAGCACTAAGAGAAGCAGGGTCTTAGGAAACTCATCATAAACCACGTCACCAATCCGAATTCCCTTGGTTCTACCACGCCCAAAGACGTGCATCTTTGTCAGCGAAGGCATTCCCGCCTGTGCTAAGGCCTCAGCCACCACCTCGGTTTTATCAGGTCTTACAATTGCTCTAATCATTTTCATAGTGTTTATCCCCCTTCAAATTTGGTTCTTTTTGTTACCCAGGTTACTTAGGTGATCTGCATTATAATGCGTCATTTCACAAGGGCTTGAATTTATCGCCATCGCATCACCTCCCTAAATTGTGGTTTAAAGAAACAGACAAAGAGAGCCCTTAATATTTTTTAAAATAATTAAGGGCTCTCTTTTACACTTTTCCGCTCCAAATCAGCTATAGATCTGGTGCCCGGTTATGAAATTGTCGTTGTCGTCTTCTCTAAGAAATCCATCTCACTACGTCACAATGATTCTATACTCTTATTTAGTACTCTAGCGCACTAAACACTCTCATACTTAAATTTTCTAATCTCTAAATACTCTAAATACCCTAAATCACACGAATCACCGAAGGTTCTTAGCCGTACTCTGAATCTTATTATCCTCAAAGATGCATGAATCCTAATCCTACACGAGAATGTTCTAGGAGAGGATGTAGAGAGGAACGTCCATAAATTGCTACAGCGATCCATTCTGTATCCGTTGTTAGACCAATCTTCAATGCATAACTAGCATTGCTGTTGTTATGGATGAAAATACTGTTACTGGCTTCCAACGTCGCATGGATCAAGGCATGAATCTTTCGCGCTTCTTTGGGGATGACCCCCGTGTTAAAAGCTGTAGCCATAACGGAACTCGTTAATTTCCCGGTATGTTGAAGATTTGCTTCAGTTCCTCCCAGTTCTGTGACACCACTCCGCATTTCATACGCTTCAAACAGGAGTTTCTTGAGCTTATCCTCTTCTTCTCTTGTCTCTGTCAAGGCTAAGCGTATTGCGGAACGTTCTAAGGAAGGTCGTTTCTTATTCACCCTTGTAGTTTCTAGCAAAGCGTGACTCCCCCTCCAAAAGAATACAGAAAAAGCCGCCAAATATCACGAAGATATCTTGACGGCTCCATTGCCGAAGGTTTAACCAGCCACTAAGTGTTGGTGTTATTAATATACTACTCGATACCGATGCGATTGTCACTATCCAAAATAACCCACCTGAGTTCTATTACAGTTAAATATACCTGTTTTAAGTCCTATATTAGATTGTTGCGCCAGTTTACTCATTATTTTGATAACGTATCATCCATGCATGGTACCAAACTTGCGAACTTAAGTTAGCAACGTCTACCGCACGCGCCTCGCGCCTACATAACGGCTGGAATAATAGCTGCTATTAATATCTGAAATAATTACGCCACTATTAGCAGCGCCAACAAAACGTCCACCACCGATATAAATCCCCACATGAGAGGGCCCTGGCTCATACGTTGAAAAGAAGACTAAGTCACCCAATTGTAACCGAGACCGGTCTACAGATGTTCCAACTATAAACTGCTCAGAGGTTGTCCTTGGCAAATCAATGCCTGATTCCTTAAATACGTATTGTGCAAACCCCGAGCAGTCAAACCCACTACGGCTAGTTCCTCCCCATACGTAGGGAACGCCTTGTAGGCTTAGTGCATTTTTCACGAGTTCAGAACTATCTGATCGAGATGGCTGTGTTTGAGACACTGAAAGATACGCTCCATAAACCCAACCAGTCGTTCCATTGTAGGTTACATTGTACCAATTACTTGCATTTTTAGAAATGATGGCAACTTGCGTATTCTTAGGGATCGCTGCCAATACCGCTGCGGAAGTTGTCGCTGACCGCCGAAGATTAAGTGACGGATTGGCCGTGACTGTTCCAGCTGTTTTAGTTACATTAGGGGCTGAGGTAGGGGCTACTACAGGGGCAACCGTCTCTTTAACCATCAAATACTGCCCAGAAACCCACCCAGTTTTTCCGTTGTATACTACGTTGTAC
>DASRMG010000017.1:0-7686 GCA_035648035.1 Desulfosporosinus sp.
GTAGCAGCTTAAGGGTTTAATCCATCAGTTAATTAGTCATTGTTCGGATTTTTCAATGGCCTGTTTGTTATGACCTTTTTTCCGAAACCAAAATCTAACCATTAACCAATCAAATTCTTGACTTTAATTAGCTGGTCTAGAAATTTGTTATGCAGGTTAGAGTAAGTATAACTGATTTAGAGTCATCGAACCAAGTGAGCATTGAAGATTAGAAGCGCCTCAGATTATTGTGCTCATATATAGTAGTTATTATTAGACTTACGTGGATCTCATTTCTAGCGATATGAATTAAACGTATGTGTAACCTTAAACCCATCGATGATTCATCGTCTCGATCATAGCGCATGGTTCATTTAGAGCCGGTGATAAAAGTTATCACCGGCCGTGGTCCGAATAGATTTGAGAATTGGTGTTGTCAATTTGTGGATTTTAACGTGAGATCGGGGTAAAATAAATATAACGATGACCCATGGTAAAAGGGAGTGCTGGATTTATGAGCTTAGTCTATTCGGTCTTTGTTCCCCATCCACCTATTCTCGTTTCGGAGATCGGACGAGGAGAGGAGCACAAGTGCCAAGCCAGTTTGGAAGCCTACGAAGAGATAGCGAGTCGTCTCGTACAGGCGGAAGCTGCGACGGTAGTCCTGGTTTCTCCGCATGCACAGCTCACCAAGGATGGGATCACACTCTTAATAGAGGAGGTTTACCAAGGCAATTTTGCTCAATTTGGAGCTGCGCAAGTAAGTTTATCATTTGACAGCGACACTGCAGTGATTGCACAATTTCAGAAAGACCTGCCGGACGTTGTTTCCATACAGGGACCTATGGATCACGGAGCGCTGGTACCACTTTACTTTCTGCAGAAAGCAGGTTGGAGTGGGAAGCTCGTACTTTTAGGTATGCCCCTAGAACGACCGGAAGACTATGGCTTTCGTATCGGTCAAATCCTAGATAAATTGCCGGGACGCTATGCGCTTGTTGCCAGCGGGGATCTTTCTCATCGCTTGAAGGAAGACGGGCCGTACGGTTTTGATGCCGCAGGGCCAGAATTTGATCAAGCGGTACTTAAAGCGCTTCAGAGGGATACGAAAAAGCTCACTAGTTTGCCGGTTGAGCTTGTTGAAAAAGCAGGAGAGTGTGGGTATCGAAGTTTGCGTTTGGCACTTGCTGCTAAAGAAGGCGCTCCAGAAGTGTTGTCCTATGAAGGAACGCTTGGCGTGGGGTATATGGTAGCGGATCTGTATCATTCGTCCCCCTTGCCGCAATGGGCGAGGCGTTGCTTAAGCGCGTATTTGAATCATGAGGATCCTAGTGTCCTATGTTTTCCAGATTCGCCGGAGTTTGCCGTGCGAAGAGGATGCTTTGTAACGCTAAAACAAAACGGGCAACTGAGGGGATGTATTGGAACGACTGAGCCTTGGCAGGAAAATTTGGCTTTGGAAATTCAACATAATGCATTGGCTGCAGGAACACAAGACCCGCGTTTTCGACCGGTTCAAGCAGACGCCATGAATGCGCTGATATTTACAGTTGATGTGCTCGGTGAAATGGTGAAAATTAGTGGACCGGACGATTTAGATCCTTGGCGGTACGGGGTGGTTGTTCGACAGGGTGGTAAGACTGGACTTTTACTTCCCCATCTAGAAGGGGTGGATACGGTTTCGGACCAGCTCAGTATTGCTCAACAAAAGGGTGGGATCTCAGGCGACAAACCGGTGGATCTATGGCGATTTGAGGTTATCCGGTATTATGAGTAATCTTAAAGATACTGGTGATCTAGGGAAGCAATCCTATACTGCGACGTGTCTCTTGTGTCCCCAACATTGTCAATTAAGGCATGGGCAGGCTGGGCGGTGTCATGCACGGCAAAACCACGACGGAGACATTGTATCTCTGACCTATGGTGAAGTGGCCGCCTGGAATTTAGATCCAATTGAGAAAAAACCCTTATATCACTTTTATCCCGGTTCTTCTATTTTCTCCGCTGGGGGTTTTGGTTGTAACCTTAGTTGTTCGTTTTGTCAAAATCACGAGATATCCCAGAAGCATCAAGTCGGAAGAAAAGTGAACCCTGCCGCGCTTACGGAGCTTGCTTTGCAGGGACAGGAATCGTTAGGGTTGTGTTTTACTTATTCAGAACCTAGTATGTGGTTCGAAATGATCAGGGATACCGCTCCCTTGGTGCGGGCTCAAGGGGGGAAGGTAGTTCTGGTGAGTAATGGAACAATCTCGCCACAGTTTCTAGAGGCGTTGATTCCGTGGGTAGATGCGGTCAATATTGATATTAAAGCCTTCTCGGAGGCGTTTTATCAACATTATTGCGGAGGGAAACTGGCTTGGGTTTTAGACAATGTTGAGCGTTTGGCGGGGCGAGTTCACCTGGAAATTACAACGCTTGTTATTCCAGGGGCTAATGATGATCCCAAGGAGATCAGAGAATTGGCTCGCTGGTTACGCCAGCTTAATGTTCCACTCGCTTGGCATTTGAGTGCCTATCATCCGGCCTATCGACTGACGACTCCACCGACGGATCGACAAACCTTGGAACGATTATGGGATATAGGCAAAGAGTCTCTTCCCTATGTATATCTGGGAAATGTCAGAGGGGGAGATATCACCTTTTGTCCCAGGTGCGACGAAGCTGTGATTCAACGTGAACCTGTTGTGGTTAATCGCCTAAACCAAGGGCGTTGTCCGAAATGTGGAGAGGGTATTTTCGGGGTTGGAATGATTTGATGAAAGGAGCCTAGTGGCTGTGCAACTCTTATTCCTAATGATTCAAAATATCGGTCTCATAGTGGCAATAGCATTTATCCTAACGCGGTTAACTTCGTTTCGTAATCTCATTGATCATAAACTCGATCGCTGGACAATCGTTAAACTTTCAATAATATTTGGTTTATTTGGAATTGTTGGTACGTATACTGGCATTTCCATTAAACCTAGTGAACATTCATTCCTGTGGATTCCCCGCTTGGAGGCCATAGGCTTTGAAGAGGCTCTCGCGAATTCACGGGTCGTCGGCGTCGTAATCGGCGGACTTTTAGGGGGACCTTGGGTAGGTCTTGGAGCAGGGCTGATTGCGGGGATGCACCGAATTTTTCTGGGCGGTTTTACTGGGTTAGCCTGTGGGATTTCGACGGTCACGGCAGGGTTGATCTCAGGCCTCGTTTATCTTAAGATCGGGAATCGTAGAATCGTTCCTACCTCAAAAGCATTATTGACCGGGGTCATTGCGGAGATGATACAAATGCTTATCATCCTTCTGATCGCTAAACCCTGGCAGAACGCGTTTGTCTTGGTTCAAGTCATCTCCCTTCCGATGATCATAGCAAATAGTCTGGGAATTGCACTTTTTGTATCAATTATTCGAACGTTCATACAAGAAGAGGACCGTATCGAAGCGAATCAGGCTCAAAAAGTCCTTCATATTGCTAATGAAATGCTCGTCAATCTACGCGGAGGACTCACTGAAGAATCCGCAATTCAGATTGCGAGGCTTCTTATAAAAACAACCGGTACTTCGGCAGTCTCGATTACGGATCACGAAAAAATCCTAGCCCATGTCGGGATAGGGGATGACCATCATTTGCCAGGGCACACCGTTTTGACTGACGCTACGAAGAAAGTACTCAGAACTGGAGAAATCTACATACCTAAATCCTTCAATGAAATCCACTGTCAGCAAAAAGGATGTCCGCTTGCAGTAGCCATCATTGTGCCCTTGAAAAAGTCAGATGAGGTTATAGGGGTTTTGAAATTTTATTATTTAAACCCCAAACATATTAAACCAGTCGACGAACAAGTTGCCCAGGGTCTAGGCAAACTTCTCTCACATCAGCTTGAAGTGGTCGATGCACAGAACCATGCTCAGCTCCTCAAAGAGGCTGAGATTAAGGCGCTCCAAGCTCAGATGAACCCACACTTCTTGTTTAATTCCTTAAATACCATTGTCGCACTCATCCGCATAGAACCCGATGTTGCACGTAAACTTCTCATTCAACTAGGGAACTTTTTCAGGCAGAATCTAAGCGCTTCGCTACACGAATTTGTCACACTCAGTCAGGAACTCGACCATACCAATTCCTATATGGAGATTGAACAAGCACGGTTTACAGAGCGCTTAAGTGTTAAACTCGAAATCGATCCTTTGCTGGAAGGTGTTCTTTTACCCCCACTTACCTTGCAACCTCTTGTGGAAAATGCAATACGTCATGGTTTAAAGGGGCTTGAGAAAACAGGCGAAATCCTCGTTCGTGTTACAAAAGCTGAAGGGTATGTCTTTATTTCTGTGAAGGACAACGGAATTGGAATTTCCCCAGAACGAGTGGTTGAATTACTTCACAGTCGAATTGAATCTCAAGAAGGCACAGGCCTGGCCTTATATAATGTGAACCAGAGGCTTACTTACCATTTCGGGGAGGAATCCCAACTTCATATTGACAGCGAATTAGAGCGAGGAACGTGTGTCTGGTTTAAAGTTCAGATAAAGCAGGGAGGCAGTATGACATGATTTCTGTAGTGATCGCCGATGACGAACCACTTGCTAGGGACGAACTTGCTTATCTCTTAAAGCAGTGTGAAGATATCGAAATTGTGGGAGAGGCAACGCAAGGCCTAGAGGCATTAGAAAAAATTTTAGCGCTCAAACCCGATGTGGCCTTCTTAGATATCCACATGCCCAGTCTCGATGGTTTAAACGTGGCGAAGAAATTGCTGGAAGAGCATCAAAAGCTTATGATTGTTTTCGCTACAGCTTATGATCAACATGCCATTCAAGCCTTTGAAGTCAACGCAGTAGACTATCTTCTGAAGCCCTTTGATGAGGAGCGCGTTTTGAAAACGGTGGAGCGAATTCGTCAAAGAGTCAGTAATAATAAGGACGATTCTCAGAATGAAATGCTCAATAATTCCTTCATTCAACTTTTAGAAAAAATGGACCTTGAAAGAGTCCCCGCCGCAGTAAGTCGAGTTAAAACGCCAATTATCTTTAAACTTGCCGTCCAAGGCGAAGAAAGTATTATTTTGATTGATCCCCAAGACATTCTTTACATCTACCGAGAAAACCGGGATGTCTTCATCAAGACGTCGAACAAGGTATATTCGACTAAGTACACTTTACAAGCTCTCGAAGAAAAATTAGGGGAGTACCCTTTTTTCCACACCCACAGGAGCTACCTAGTGAATTTGAACTTTGTCCAAGAACTGGTTCCTTGGTTTAATGGAGCCTACACTTTAGTTCTAAACAACGAAGAACGTTCAGAGGTTCCTGTGAGTCGAACTTATGTCAAAGCTTTAAAGGAGGCGCTGGAGATTTAGTTCATAAAATGTTCACAGAAAGCACATAATATAATCACACTTAGACAGCCATTTTGACATGATAGACGCAACTTTAACTTCTTCCCCTTGACATGATTTAGACTTGTGTAAGGCAGTGAACTTATTTTTAATTCTAATTTAAATTGAAAAGGAGGATGTATTAATGATTACTTTTTTACTTTCATTTGTAGCACTCATCGTTGGCTATATGGTCTACGGTAAGTTTGTGGAAAAAGTTTTTGGCCCCAACGAAAATCTTGAAACTCCGGCCTATACTAAAGCCGATGGGGTTGACTATGTGCCTATGAGTGCCAACAGAGGGAGTCTTGTTCAACTCCTCAACATTGCAGGTCTTGGTCCAATCTTTGGACCGATCGCAGGTGCCTTGTGGGGTCCGGTCGCTTTTATCTGGATCGTTCTCGGAGGCATTTTCGCTGGTGGAGTACACGATTATTTTAGTGGTATGCTTTCCGTGAGAAACGGTGGAGCACAACTCCCCAGTATTGTCAGTAAGTATCTCGGAAGAGGAATGGGCTACTTCGTTAATGGCTTTTCTGTGATACTCTTGCTTCTCGTGGGTACAGTCTTCGTGGCTGGTCCTGCCAAATTGATTGTCACGCTTACACCGGCTTGGATTAGTTTGAGCGTCGTGACGGGTGTGATTTTCATCTACTATATCTTAGCAACACTGTTACCCATTGATAAGATTATAGGAAAGGTGTATCCACTTTTTGGTGCTCTGCTTATTATCATGGCTGTCGGCGTTGCCGTCGGGCTGGTTGTTGAAGGATATGCTATTCCTGAACTCACTTTGAGCAACCTCCATCCTAAGAATTTACCCATGTGGCCTTTACTCTTCATCACCATTGCCTGTGGCGCGATTAGTGGATTCCATGCAACTCAATCTCCGCTTATCGCTCGGACGATGCAAAATGAAAAACATGGTCGTAAATTATTCTATGGCATGATGATCGGAGAATCTGCGATTGCTCTCGTTTGGGCTGCAGCAGGAATGGCTGTCTTCGGTGGAACAGGTGGTTTACAAGCAGCTCTGGCCGCAGGTGGACCAGCAGGGGTTGTACGCACAGTTTCTATTACCATGCTTGGAGGTTTCGGTGGAACACTGGCTATTCTCGGAGTCATCATCCTCCCGATTACTTCGGGTGATACCGCCTTCCGGGGTGCTCGATTAATTATCGCTGACTTCTTTAAAATGAATCAAAGGCCTATCGCTAAACGCCTTGCAATATCCGTCCCCATTTTTGTTATCTCTTACGCATTAACCAAGATTGATTTTAATTTTCTCTGGAGATACTTTGGCTGGGCGAACCAAACAACAGCTATGATTCTTCTTTGGACGGCTGCTGTATACCTCGTCATTGAAAAACGCTTTCATTGGATTGCAACAATTCCTGCCATCTTTATGACGGCAGTTACCTTCACCTATCTCTTACAAGCTCCTGAAGGCTTCGGTCTATCAGCTAGCATTTCATCTCCCGTCGGACTATTAATTACCGGCGCAATCACGTTACTCTTTGTAAGCAAAGTGCGTAAAATACGCAAAACGGAGATATCCTAAGATGAAAGTATCCCAAGTAGACCTTAATCTAGATTTATCGGAACAGGCCATTGAATATATCAAAGGACATGGCGGAATTCTAACCCTCTCAGAAGCCCCCCAAACCGGATGTTGTACAAATATCGTCTTAGTCGGAGCGCATCCGGGAAAGCCTAAAGAAGAAGGGTACTTCGGAGTGAAGGAGCAAGACGGGATTCAGATTTACTTTGATCAGTTTATCATCAAGAACGATAAACACTATGAAGTGGTTTTAGAAGGTTTACTCAAGTGGAAGACTCTTAGGGTATATTGATTTAGAGAAAGAGTGACTCAAAGCTGCTAAAAGCTTTGAGTCACTACCAAAAGGGGGTATCGCTCACTACACTTTTAAAGTAGTTTTGCGACACCCCCTTTTGGTTGTCATCAGTGATGTAAAGTTCATGATCCGTTTTTGTATAGTTGCCTTTTCGGATTATAACAGGTACATGGTTGCCAGCAAACCTGTCAGAGTCATGAGAACGGCGTATGGAAGAGCCAGTTTCACCATTTCCATGTAAGACAGGCGAATCAGCGGAGCAAGTGAAGAGGTCAATAGGAACAGGAACGCTGCCTGACCGTTTGGTGTAGCAACGGAAGGGGTGTTTGTACCCATGTTAATTGCAACCGCCAGCTTGTTGTATTGCTCCAGCGCAATGCCTCCAGCTTGGAACGCTTTCTGTGTTTCGGTCATATATACAGTCGCGACAAATACGTTGTCACTGATTGCAGAAAGGATACCGTTTGCGGCAAAGAAAGCGACAAGCTGAGACT
>DASRMG010000018.1:0-2904 GCA_035648035.1 Desulfosporosinus sp.
ATGAATCTGATTTGCGTATAGAGGAGCATTATACAGATACATCCGGGTTCACAGACCATGTATTTGCTTTGATGCACCTATTGGGGTTCCGTTTTGCACCACGAATCCGGGATTTGCATGACAAAAAATTATATATTACTGACCCTTCAGATAACTATCCTACCTTAGAAGCTTTAATCGGTGGAAAAATTAACCTGAACCATATCCGTTCGAATTGGGATGATATACTTCGACTGGCAACATCCATACAACAAGGCGTTGTTACAGCTTCACTAATTGTACGTAAAATCGGAAGCTATCCGCGCCAAAATGGATTGGCCATAGCATTAAGGGAGCTTGGTAAGATAGAATGTACAATATTTATGTTGAACTGGTTCATGGACCCTGCATTACGCCGTAATGCCACAGCTGGCTTGAATAAGGGGGAAGCCCGTAATACCCTGTCCAGGGCTGTTTGCTTTAATAGGTTGGGGGAAATGCGGGACCAAAGCTATGAAAACCAAAGGTATCGGGCTAGTGGATTAACTCTAGTTACTGCTGCTATTGTGCTTTGGAATACGGTCTATCTTGACAGGGCAATCATTGCAATGAAGGAACACGATCAACAAGTAGACGACAATCTTTTACAATACCTATCCCCACTTGGATGGGAGCATATAAACCTGACCGGTGATTATGTATGGCAGCAAGATAAACAACCCAAGAAGGGTAAGTTCAGGCCGTTGAGAACATAATTAATTCCTTAACGTGCTATATTTTCCGTTTCGTGAGCCGACCCCTATTACTACGTAGCTTTTCTGCCTCCTTAACGTACTTTATAATCCGTTTCGTGAGGCGAACCCAACACGGTACGTTTATAACAATAATTGCCTTTTAATCGAATAATCTTTAACTTTGCAGAAAGGATAGACTATGAATATTCAAGCAGAAAAATTGGAACTCGTTAGAAAGATACTAGATACTGACAATCCTAGCATCCTTTCCTCCATTAAGCAAATATTCACAAGTTCCAAGGAAGTTGATTTTTGGGATAGTTTACCTCAATCCCAAAAAGAAGAAATCCTTAAAGGAATTGAAGAAGTTGAAAATGGAGAAACTGTAGACTACGAGGAATTCATTAAGAATCATCGTTAATGAAAAGAGAAATCAAACTTTCCAAGAGAACGACTAGAAAACTCGATAGTCTTCTAATTTACCTTGAGGAAGAATGGTCAACCAAAGTAAAGCACGAATTCGTGCTGAAACTGGATAAATCGTTAAAACAAATTCAAAAACTCCCAGACAGTTTCCCTGAATCAGAAAAGATTAGAGGTCTAAGAAAATGTGTGTTGACCAAACAGACAACCGTCTTCTATAAATATTCAGAGACAACGATAGATGTCATCACAATTTTTGACAATCGTCAAAACCCGAAATCACTAAAAAAGGAACCGAAAGAATAAACCACGTTTTACAACACGTTATTCGTGTTCCGTGAGCGAGCTAAGCCCTTCGCTGTTTATTCAGGACATATTGGTTCTTCGTCACTTTTGATGATAGTATAGTAATAAACTACACTAAACTTTCGCTGCTAATCAGGCCGTGTTTCTTTTCAAAACAGATTCCAATTTTACTGAGAAGATTATAAATCTGAGCTTTTTGATACTCCACTCCATATTCTTTTTGTATCCATTGTTTGACCATTGGTCCTGTCCATTTTTCAGTCTCAAACCCATATTTAGAAGGCTTTTCCGTTGTTATTAGCAATTTGATTTTTAATAAGTCTGCTTCAGATAAAGCACTATGTCTCCCACGTCCCTTTCTGTCTTTTAGGCCTTCAATCCCTTCATTCTCGAAACGATGAACCCAATTTGTGATTTGCTTGAAGCTTATATTATGAATTTCCGACAGTTTTCTACTTGAATGACCCATTGCCACTAAGTATACTACGTGAAGCCTTGCACCTACGGTATACGATTCATTTTCAGCAATTAGATTTTTTATTTCTGATGCATTTGCCCGGTTGATTTTCAATACGGTATTTCCCATAAAAAAATTCAATATATTCTGTAAACATACAAAAATAATGTGTAATTATATATTAGATTTATAATATATGATTCCACGATACAACCTCCCGACGAAGGTACAGCTAAAGGCTGATAATATGTACTTTAACAACGGACATATTTATTTTAATGTATCTGCCTCTCAACATGGATCCAAATGTCCATTATGTAGAAAAACCAGCTATAGAATACATAGTAAATATGAGCGAATGCTGGCTGATCTTCCCATATCGGGACATCAAACCAGGTTTGATCTGATTGCAAGAAGATACTTTTGTGATAACTCAAAATGTAGAAGAAAGATATTTACTGAACGGTTTCAATTTGAAATTAAGCCATACAGGCGAAGACTCCTTCGTTCAAATGAGCTCCTGAGTCGCTTAGCTCTGGAGTTAGGTGGAAATACAGGATCAAGAATTAGTTTACATGTTGGGATCCCTGTTAGTCCTTCAACTATACTAAGGATAATAAAACAATCTGAAATTCAACCTACACCAATTACATCAGGTATTATAGGTATAGATGATTGGGCGTTTAAAAAGGGAAATAAGTATGGTACCGTTATCATTGATTTGGAGCGTCGCAAAGTCATTGACTTACTTCCTGATCGTGAGCCTGATACCGTATCAGATTGGCTTAATAATCACCCTGAAGTAAGGGTAATATCCCGGGATCGTGCTGGCTCATATGCACTGGGAGCTCAAAATGGTGCTCCACAAGCCATTCAGGTAGCGGACCGATTTCATTTGCTTATGAATCTTGGAGAAGCAACAAAAAAGGTTTTTCAATCAAAAGGTAAGGAACTCAAGGAGTCTTTTAAAATTTTTAATGATCCCTTAAAATCAGCAACCAGCAC
>DASRMG010000019.1:0-8931 GCA_035648035.1 Desulfosporosinus sp.
CATGATAACACCTCTTTTTTGGTTGTTTTGGTTAGCACTTAATTATACCAAAAACTGAGGCTTCATGCGGATTTTCATCGTTTTTTGTCTCTTTTTTATACTTATTTTCGGCTAGTTTATCTGGGTGCGAAAGTTCAGAGACTCTATATGACAAAAAAGAAGCCCAGAAAATTGATGATTTAATCTAAAAAAGCATTTTAGATGTATTGCCAGTTCATCATAACAACTCACCCAAGTTGAATTACCCACGTATATTTAAAGGCATTTGCTGAATGAGGCAGGTGCTTTTTCTAGTGCTCCCGGCATGGGCGTTGTCTATAGGGCGAAAGTCCCTAATGGTGAAGACAACAGTAGCCATAGCTTAATGCAAGGGTGTTCACCGCGAGGCGAAATCTGAAGGAAGCAAGCGACAAATCTCCGGCCCGACGCAACATTTCCTGGTCCAGACCTTGGAGTAGCCTTTAATGGTTCCAATTGCATATGACATGCCTCCAAAATGATTATTAGAGCCAGAAGCTCCTATTATCATCTTGGACCTTATGCAAAGTGAATTAAACAAAACCTTAGGATTAATCAGCACTTTGGCAGATTACTTTGCATAAGGTGGTCCAATGAGTCCGTTGCTTGCCAACGTCATGTTGGATGATTTCGATAAGGAACTTACCGTTACACGTAGAGGACACAATTTTGTGCGTAATGCTAAAGGCTATAGTAATACAAGAAAAGGCCCATGGGTTGCATCACGGTGGTGTGAGAGGACGGACGGCGGAGAGACTCCTCCTCCTATTCAATTAACACGGAGATTGCAAAACTCTCTCTGATTACATTATCATTCACACTAGCGTCTGAGAAATTGGATTAATTAACCAAAGAAAGGAGGTTAATACGGAAAAGTGGAGAAATAACGCTAAGAACAGAAATTTGCTAAAGCCACGAAAGGAATGATGCTGATCCATGCACGAAGGACACAGAAGCAGATTAAAAAATCGATTTCTGGAAGAAGGATTGGACGACTTTGTTGACCATCAGATCCTTGAACTTCTGTTGTTTTACGCCATACCGAGAAGGGATACGAACGAACTCGCACATTCTTTGATTAATAAATATGGTTCTTTGTCCGGAGTATTGGAAGCCGATCCCAAAGATCTGTCCAAGACATCAGGTCTAGGAGAAAATTCAGCTATTTTGTTGGCACTTATACCTTCTCTAGCACGAGTTTATCTGAAAGATCGTTGGGGAACTAGACCGGCACTCAATAGCACTGCCAAAGCAGGGGAGTATGTTCTAACGCTCTGTGCGGGAAGAACTTATGAAGTTTTTTATGTCATCTGTCTAGATGCGCAACATAACGTGATTTATCCGGCACTCGTCCATGAGGGGACCATTGACCAAGCACCAGTTTACCCAAGGATCATTGTTGAAACGGCCTTGCGCCATAAAGCTCATAGCGTAATCTTGGCTCACAATCACCCTGGAGGAAGTCCATCTCCCTCGCCTCAAGATATTGTAGTTACAAAAAAAATCCAAGTTGCATTAGAACAGATTTCCATATCTGTCATTGACCACATTATTGCCGCAGGGGAACAATATACCAGTTGTGCAGAAAAAGGATTGCTTTTAAGCAATGATAGCTTAAGAATTTGAACAAATTACAAAAAATATTGGTCATAATATTTCTATATGGAGATTTCAATTGGGAAAGGTGATAGGAATGCTAGAAGATGTTGTTGATCAAGTAATCCGTTTTAGGGATGAGAGGGACTGGAAACAGTTTCATAATCCCAAGGACTTGGCTATATGTATTTCTTTAGAGGCTGCTGAACTGTTAGAGAACTTTCAATGGACAGGCAGCGAAACGGACGTGCCAGAAAAGAAGGCTAGTATAGTAGAGGAATTGGCGGATGTGTTAATTTACAGTATCATGATGGCCGATGTCCTGCATGTGGATGTTAACAAGATTATTCAAGAAAAGTTAAAACAAAATGGGGAGAAATATCAAATTGAAAAGGCATATGGCAGCAAGAAAAAATATACAGAATTGAATAAATGACATGATTATTTATCAGAATAGTGCACTTGGATTCCGGACGGCCGTTGATGATAATAAGATCGTTTATGACATAGATGTTCAGTTCATGTCCAAATATGGGAGAAAGGTAGCGGAATCGGAGAAAAGATCGTGGAATTATTCGCTTCGGTTTATGGAAACGGTACTGAGAAGATCAAAGGTACCTGATGATTGTGGTGTATTGATTGAATATATGATCCCTAACACCAGCAAAAGAATTGATTTCATAGTATCGGGTCATGACAAGCATGATAATGCGAACTTCGTGATTATTGAGCTAAAACAGTGGGATAAAGTGGGTGCTACATACAAGGAGGATATCGTCACAACTTATGTAGGTGGCAAAATTAGAGAGGTAGCTCATCCGTCCTATCAAGCCTACTCATACAAAAAACATTTATCTGACATGAATGAGGCCATACATGTAAAAAATATCTATCCATACTCGTGTGCCTATCTTCATAACTATACAAGGAGAAATCCGGAGCCATTAACTGCAGTTCAATACCAGGAAATCATCGGAGACACACCAGTTTTCCTTTCCGAAGATGCCGGAAAATTAGTAGATTTCATTAAGAAGTATGTTGGCAAAGGAAATGGACTTGATATTCTTTATCAAATCGAAAATGGAAAGATTAAACCTTCAAAGAAGTTCGTGGAATATGTTTCGGACATGTTTGATGGAAACGAGGTATATACACTTCTAGATGAGCAAAAGGTGGCTTACGAAAACATAATTACCTCTGCAACAAAAGCAACGGAGAAATCAACGATTATTGTGAACGGTGGACCCGGTACTGGTAAGTCTATCGTTGCAATGAATGCATTTGTCGAACTACTAAAACGGGGAAAGAACCTGAAGTTCGTGGCACCGAATGCATCGTTCAGGGCTGCAATGGTGGAGATGTTATCCAATAATAAAAAGCATAGTAAAAAGCGTTTAGGAGTTTTGTTTTCAGGCTCGGGATCATTTTATAATGCGTTGGAGGATGAATTTGACGTATTTGTCGTTGATGAAGCACATCGACTTAAGAAAAAAGGCGCATATATGTACAAAGGAGAAAGTCAGGTAGAGGATATAGTTAACGCCTCCAAAGTTAATGTTTTCTTTATCGATGATAACCAACGTATCCGTCCAGAAGATGTCGGAACGGTGGGTACCATCAAGGAAGCTGCAGTAAAGTTTGGTTCTAAAGTAGTGGAAATAAAACTAGAGGCACAATTTAGATGTGCAGGTGCGGAAGGTTTTTTAAACTGGTTGGATCATAATCTAGGTATAGAGGATACGGCGAATTTTGACGGCTGGGATGGAGATGCCTTTGATTTCACGATTTTGGACACCCCGCAGATGGTATTGGAACAAGTAAAAGCAAAGAATGAAGTTGGTTTCAAAGCACGGATGCTGGCAGGTTTTGCATGGTCATGGACATCCGAAGCGGAAGGGAACCCGAATGCGGAAGTAAAGGACGTTGAACTGTCTGAATATGGCTTCAGCATGCCTTGGAACAGCAGAAGTAATCAGTATTCATGGGCTATAGACCCTGACAAAGTGGATCAAATCGGTTGCGTACATACATCCCAAGGGTTGGAATTTGATTATGTCGGGGTTATTGTAGGAAATGATTTAAGATATAATCCGGACACCATGGAAATGTATGCCTCTTATGACGATTATTATGATAAAACTGGCAAAAAAGGTTTAAAACAGAAGCCGGAAGAACTGACTTATTTGATAAAAAATATTTATAAAATCCTGATGACCCGTGGTATGAAAGGATGCTATATATTCTGTCGCGATAAAAACCTTCAAGCATATCTACAAAGCAGACTGAAGTGACTCTAATTATTTCTATTGATAAAGGGGCCACATGAGGAGTTCACTTGAAGTTTTACGTTGGGGTTATAGATAGCAATTAGTAAAATTCTTCAGCCATTAATAGACTAGATGAGCTAAAATTTTGACAACCTGGGGCTAAACACATCTTTAAAGCAGCTTTCCCTAATTATTCATTTCTCTTCAAATTACATAGTCCGTTGAACCTTATTGTGGGTAGCGGTCTTTTTCGTCATTCATTTACCTAGGTCATTCGCCTGGGACGTCATTGGCAACAACAATGGGACAATAGATTATCATAGCTTTGAATGTATTCATAAATACCTTAGGAGCGATCGCCAGAGCGAACCAGATCCAATAATACGGTGCATCATTTTTACTTCTAATTTCTCTTTGAACGAAATGACTGGATTCCAAGTGAAGAAATTGAGGAAGGAAAAAAAGCAGGATGGGTACATTATAAAACGCCTTTAGCATGTCACGTTCATTTTCATCGATGACTCCATCTTCTAAGACCGATCTGAGTAAGCTTTTTATTTCGTCATATGGATAGGTACCATTGAGAAAATCATGTTCATTGATTCAATCGCTGAGATTAATTATTTCTACGTCATTTAAAATGTTGTCGGCAAGGATGCCCATGCAATTACAGGTGTTCCTTGAAAATACCCCTTGATACTTTCCCATAGATCACTAAACTTTGGTAATGCCTTGTATCATGCAGTTAATATGATTGAACTTTAGGTTGGGTGGTTGGATCAGAAAATGTTTTGTTTCAATGATTTTACTGTCTTTAACCACAGCAATACCTAGGGAACAGGCACTTGAAAGCTGTTCGTTAGCAGTTCAAAATCTATCGCTACAAAGTTCACAATTTAGTCCCTCCTTATATCCACAACTCAATTTCTACACTTCAATAGATAATGCCACTAGCTTTCCATAAATCATTGGATTTTCCTGCTATGCGACATTCTTAATGGTTTGCGACCACAAGCCTATCCGGGTCTTGTTGTTGCGTAAATGACTTGACGATTGATAAATTACTTTGCTTTCGATGTCGTCAAGATTATATTTGTTTCATTAAATTGGAGGATTTTAGCAATACTTGGAGAATCATTGCATTAGAAGTTTGATTTTTACAGTTATTGTGTATTAAGGGGTATTATTAAAACTTATTCTCCTAGAAATTTAAACTCGTCGGAACATATTTTGAATCGGTAATTATTGTCGTTCCGCGTAGGTTCCATGACCCTTCGCGAAACAACAAGTTTCGCTGAGTATGGGGTAAACTATATAAAAAAAGTATTTTCATAAATATATAACTTCTATTAAACGGTGATTTTTAATGAACTTTGTTTGACGACTCCAAGTAAAGTGCAATTTTTAGCGCAAGGTCATTATTGAAAGATAAGAGGGTATAAACAATTGACGATGAAAAAATCGAAAACGATCCTTATACTGGTATTAGGGTCAATGATTGGGATCATGGTATTAATTTCTACTTTCTACATAGTATCTCGTACCAAGGCTGTTACGAAATCTTTTCCATCTCCTAGTGGACAAAATGTAGTAGCACAAGAAAAAGAGAAAGAGAAAGTAACGTTACCTCCAAAAACATTAGAAGACATTTTAGCTAATAAAGTTGGGGGCGCATTTTCAGCTAACAATTATGACAAAACAGCAGTTGAAGCAAAATTAGATCAGATGCCAAAAGATTTATCGAACGATCAAACTTATGCGTTTATGCTCAATTTAGTGGGTGAGAACTATACCTCATTTAAAGATACCTTTGATTCTTTAGAGAATCCAGATTACAGTCAGAAAATGTTGACGCTAGATCCCAACACGCCTATAGCTACAACAGGCACTAAACTCAAGATAGAAGTTGTACTTGATTGTAGTGGTAGTATGGAAGACCCAGTAACAGGTGGGGTTAAGATGGATTTAGCCAAACAGGCCATTCAGTCCTTTGTCTCCAAGCTACCTCAGGGAACACTGGTGGGGTTGCGTGTATTTGGGCATAAAGGCAGCGGAGCAGAGAAAGATAAAGCCTATTCAGCGAGTCAGACAGAGCTTGTTTATCCATTCTCAGCTTACAATGAAGCAACGTTCAGTAGCGCGTTAAAAACATTCAATCCTACAGGCTGGACAGCCATAGCAGGTGCATTAACTGAGGCAGGTAAAGACTTATCTCCAAAAGAAGAAAACATTAAAAAAGTAATATACCTAGTAACAGATGGGATAGAGACTTGCGGAGGAGATCCTGTATCGACAGCAAAAACATTACATGAATCTGATATTCAAGCTTCCATAAATATTATTGGTTTTGACGTTGATGATGCAGCTCAGAAGCAGTTACAAGCAGCGTCAACAGCAGGTGGTGGGACCTATGTAACCGTTAAGAATGAACAAGAACTTAAGAAAGCTTTTCAGGTTGAGATGGATTCATTACTAAAACTAAATTCAGCTTGGGTTGAGCAAGCCACTAAACAAATAACAGCAGTATTTGATAAAGAAACTAGTACTATAAGTAAAATGTACGTTTCAATGTCAACCATAAATTCTGCAGAAAAACAGCGATTGTGGGATGCTGCAAATTATCTGTACGTACAAAAGCAAATAACAAACGATCAAGTATTAGTGCTGTGGGATTGGGAGAGTACCCGTTGGAATTTGATCTATAAATACACAAACGAAAAATATAGTATTATTAATAAAATGCTTAAAGAGAATTCTGAGAGTTACGCTGAGATTTTTGCTAAGAGCAATGAAAATACGGATAGTATTACAGGCAAAAAATAAAGCATACACAAGTATGGAGGAATTGAGAAGGTCATTCGCCAGTGGGGGGGACCGATATACTTACTACCAACTAGAAACAAAGTCGTCAATTTAAGCGACCATAAAATACCACCAATTTTCTCAAAACTGTCAGTAGTATACTACTTTAGCCTCTTTTTTGGGTAGTCTTATGGCCCTATTAGTTCGTCAATGGTTACGCTATGTAAGGGCAGAAAATGGTTCGGGAAGACAGAGAATATGCAACTCTTATTATTGAATGTCTGGTAGAAGAAGACGATCGTTATTGACAATAAGCCGACTTTTCCTTAGCGTTGGAAAAATCGGCTTATTATTACCATATAAATGTCTTAGCGTGGGTTTTACGTCATTTGGTTGGCTCTATCCAAATACAATTAGCTCACTTATGTCTATGATTCGGTTTCTATGGAATTTAAAAAAATATAGGAATTCACAATCTGCCTGAAGACTGCGGTACTTCTGGGCTGCAACCGATAGTTGCGGCTGTTGCAACAATAAGTATCTTTACTAATTTCAAACTAATAGTATTATTAGGCCATGAGATCAATGAGAAAGGGATTAGTATTATGAAATTATCAGATCAAATAAAAGAGCAAAGAAATAAATTGAATCTATCACAGGATGCACTGGCTAACGAGCTTCATGTCAGCCGTCAAGCCATATCAAAATGGGAGACAGGTCAAAGCTATCCTGACTTAGAGAAATTGATTCAGTTAAGTGATATTTTCGGAATCACACTGGATGAATTGGTAAGAGGGGATAAAAAGCTCGAAAAAAAACTCATTACTGATGGCGGAAATCATATGGAAATTTGGGGTTTCGTACTGATAGTTTTAGGTATATTGACAATCTTCTGGGGGGGAAGTATGTTTCCCATCAGCTTAATGAATGAGGATTTCATGACGTTTTTGACGAGCGCATTTGTACTGATTACATTAGGGATATGGCTAGTAAAGGACTTTCAAAAGCAGACCCTAATCGGGGCTTTATATCTGACTCTTCTAATTTCCATTGTATATATGGTGAGTCTGAAGATGGATGTGTGGGTATTGCTGATGGGTGTTGTGGTGGAAATCGGCTTCGTATGGTGGCTTACCACAAAGATAATAGACAAGAATGTAAGCTGAAAAGGCAGGTGTCAAATTATGAAGAAGACTATCAAACGACTAGGTCTCATTGTAATAATCATAGCGATTCTGATTGGTGGTGTACTTTTCTTTTCCCAGACACCTAAAATTCCACACGAAGTAACGGCAGGAATGGATTGTAAAAGTTGTCATGCAACAGGAATAAATGGCGCACCAGTCTCTCCCCATCCCAATAAACCTAATTGCATCAGCTGTCATAAAACACAATAAAGGCAAGCAACACCTTCCAAGGTGTCGTTAATGTCACCATGTCAGAGTCAAATAGGGGGTAGCTATAATGGAGGCTGACCACTGGATCGCAGGGTGAATTTATTGCTTGTTGAATGGTGTTTTTGTTTTCTGGTTTTTCTGCAGAATTAAGGGCACTTTGTAAAGTGTTAACTGTAGATTGAAGTGATGATATACCTAGAGTAACGTTTTGTTTTGCTTTTCCTGACATATTTACGCCTCCAATATTTATATTTCTAAAATAAGAGATATACATTTAGTAGAAAGTGCAATGAACAGGGCGTTTGCTACTTTTGACGGAGAAGATTTATATAAAACGACTGAAGATAAGGTTGCGGCCATTACATATGGGCTTATTAGTAATCATGGATTTGTTGACGGAAATAAAAGAATGGGTATTGGTGAAATGCTGTTGTTGTTACAGCTAAGTAGATATATTTTCATTATCCGAAAAAGTTGATAGTCAAGGGACTCAACTTAAAGAAAATACACAAATATTGAAGGCATTAGAACATTTAGCCGAGGTTAATAAATCTGAACATGATAGTGTTTAAATAATGACAGCAAATAATTGGGTGATATAGCAAAGCTTAAATCCGTAAAATAGGGCATAGGGTGGCAAAATAATTAAGAATATTTCAGAGGGGCGTTTGACAGGTATACCTGTCAAACTGAATATTACGGTGTGGCAGAGGTTCTTCCGTATATTTGAGTATGGAGGCCCAAAATAAAAAGCTAATGTATAATTTTAGCCCTGAGAAGATCTAGACCAGCCCTGCCATACATGGTACGTTTGATCATTTTTAGGCGATTGTTGTTACCTTCAAGAAAAC